>DATKCB010000019.1:0-19351 GCA_035513495.1 Planctomycetaceae bacterium
GCGGTTGCGGCCTCTGAATCGAACCATCCTGGTTATTCCAGCCGACACCAGATCGCATCGAGATACGCCGTCTGCGGACTTTCTCCCGTTACGGGATGATCGGCTCCGGCTCCGGTCCGATCGAAAATTTTCATCGTTCGAACCCCTCGACGGGGAAGTGCATCGGATTTCTGTCCGGGGAGCGGATCTCCCGACTGCCGGGAGGCGGCGCACACGAGTTTGAAGAACTCATCGCCGCCGAGCAATCCGGAACAGGTACAAGTCAGAAGGACACCTCCCGGAGCGACGAGTTGCATCGCCAGGCGATTCATATCGAAATGCGTCTGGCATCCTTTCTCGAAGTCCTTGCGGTGATTGATCAGCTTCGGCGGGTCGAGCACGACGACATCGAACGTCTGCCCGTTCGAAATCGCGTCGCGCATCCAGGGAAAGATATCCGCGTGCAGAAACCGAATTCGCTGGCGGTTGAGTTTTTCGTTTTTGCGGGCGGTCGAAACGGCCTGTTCATCGAGATCGACTCCGGTCACTTCTTTCGCGCGTCCGAGGGCTGCCGCGTAAACTGAGAATCCGCCGGTATAACAGCACAGGTCGAGGACCGATTTTCCTTTGCAATAGTTCGACAGACCCAACCGATTTTCGCGCTGATCGCAGAAAAAACCGGTCTTGTGCGAATCCGGAAACTCGATCTGAAACCGGACTCTGTTTTCTTCCACGACGCAAGAGGTCGGACAGTCCCCGCTCGCATGGGGCAGCACGCTGAAGCCTTCCTGTTTCAGGCTTTGCGGAGAACACCGAATCAGATGATGGTGAGTCCCGCACAAAGGATGCAACAATTCCAGTAGCGATTCAGCCCGTTGCAGCATTCCCGGAGAAAACACCTCGACGGATAAAATGTCCCGGTATCGATCGACCATCAGCCCCGACAGGCCATCTCCTTCCGAATGGACGAGTCGGTAGACATCGGTCCGCGAATCGAGACCGAGAAAGTTCTTCCGATATTCGAACGCCTGTTTGAGACGAGTCTTCCAGAAGTCGCGCGGGAAATGTTCGCCGCGCGAAAGCAGGCGAACGCGAATTTCGGACTTCGGGTTAAAGAGACCGTACCCGACTCTCTGACCGGTATCGTCCTGAAGACTCACGAAGCTTCCCATCTCCGGATCGCCAACGACTCTCTGAATCTGCTTGCGAAAGATATGAGGCTGCGACAGATGACTGCGAAGGACGACCTCACCCGTCGCTTGAGCGGCATCCGACTCCAGTTCTCGGGAGGGTAACGCCGAGCGGGGCCGAGTGGTGGGCTTGGCAGCGCGATGCCGGGTTCGAGCGGGGCGACGGTTCATGGAAGCGGATTCTCAAGAGATAAATCGCACAGACTCACAAAACGCCGATCTTCCACGATTCTCTTCGACTGTCAAGCAGCGAGCGACGGAACAATTCCGTCGAAATCGAGTTCGAGTCTGAAGTATTGTCATCCGCGAGCGAATCCTCCACGTTGTCATCACCAGCAACGTACTGATACGATACATCCCGGCTCGTACGACCGCACGGCTTGCTGCTCCGCCGTGCGAACGAATCGGGTTTGCTGAGAAAATACGAAAGAAAGTGTCATGCCGAAAACGCTCGCGTGCCCCAAGTGCCAGTCCTGGTTACAGGACCTGGAACCCGATCGGAAGAAATGCCCGACCTGTGAAGGTGTATTCGTACACGGTTCCGAAACCCGACGAATGCTCCTCGACGACGTCGGGGACTATCAATCTGACAATGAGACGTCTTATCTCTGTCCGGACTGTAACACCGAGTTGTGCGAGGGGATTCTCGCCGGATCACCGCTGTATTACTGTCCGCAATGCTGGGGGACCTGGCTTTCTCAGGGAGAGCTTGCCCCCTCGGAAGAGTCCGGCAGATCGTTCAGCCTGGGGAGAGCCCTCCTGTACGGGATCTCGATTCCCGAACGAGCGTTGCGGAGCACCGTCGGTCTCGCGGCCGGGACGATCTCCGGGACGGCAGCCTTTCTGATTCCGCAATGCTTTCAGAGTTCTAAAACCTACGAAATCGTCGTCAAGAATTCCTTGCGGCTGCTCAGCGAAGGTGTGGCGGGAGTCGAATCGAAAAAGGACGCAAGCGATCCGGGCATCGAGAATTATGTCGCACGCAAGACCGTCGGAAACTTCGTCGATCTGGCCGGAATCATGACGTTGCATTTGTCGCCGCTGTGGCTGCTGGCGATCGTCAGCGACGTCGCGTACGGCACAAAATCTTACGTGATCGAACTGGCCAAAGAACTCGAACGCGAAGGAGTGATCGACGATTCCTCGACGATTCATAAAATCGACGATCTTCTCGCTGCCATTCAAAAAAGCACGGGAAGCGCCGCGACTCTGTTTGATACACCGCCGTTGAGCAAGGAAGAACTCAAACGAACACTCCAGGAAACACGCGACTCGCTCTCCGAGGCCGATGTGACGTCGCTGCTGCCCGAAGCAGAAATCGAAAAGTACTGGTCGGAATTAAAACAGCTCTCTCAAGAGGAGGGCGTTTCGTTACTCGGCCTCTCGGGAGCGGTTTCGTTGCATACGCTCCGAAAAGTGGGGGCGGTCGGACAGGGGTCTCTTTCGGGAGTTCGCGTGGCCGGCGGATTGTTCAACCGGCATATTCTCGGCCATTATGCCGAAGCAGTCACAGAATATCGAGAGCGAGGGTTTTATGAATCGCTCCAGACAGACTCCGAACCGTACATCAAAGCAATGTGGAACAACTTTTCGCCTGAGCGAGCAACCTGGACCGAAGAATTGATCAGCGGCCGGACGATTGGAAGACTCTTCGGGAGAATCGGGAAGTTCTTTCGTAAGCCGCCGATCGAGGAGACAACAGAGACTGAGCCGGTCGACAAGATCAGCCCGCAGTCAGAGGCTTGACACATTTTCGATCACTGCGAATTGCACGGAGCAACGGAGCGTTTAAAATCGGGGCATGTTTTTAATGCATTCGAATTCACAGAAAGAGAAACTCGTGACGCACGATCCTCTGTGGGCACCCTGGCGATTGTCTTACATCAAAACTTCACCTTCTCCCGAGGAGAGCGGATGTTTTTTATGCCGCTATCGGGATCTGGAGGACGACCGCGAGAATCTGGTTGTCAGCCGCTCGATGCATATGATGGTCGTGCTGAACCGATTTCCGTACAACAACGGTCATCTGCTGATTGCCCCCTTGGCACACAAAGGCTCGTTCGATGAATTGACCGATGACGAACTGCTCGAATCCCAGACGGAAATTCGAAAATATCTGAAAATTCTCAGGAATTCGATGAACCCCGAGGGTTTCAATGTCGGTCTTAATCTGGGCCAAGTGGCGGGAGCCGGTCTTCCCGGACATTTGCATTGGCACATTGTGCCGAGGTGGAATGGTGACACGAACTTCATGCCCGTGATCGCGGACATCAAAGTGATTCCCCAATCGTTACAGGCACTCTATAACTTGCTGAAGCAGGAAATCGACAAGTCTCTTTGAGTCTCCCGTCTGTCATCCGATCAGAATTTCGCGTATTTTAACCCGTTCTCCTCCTCGACAGTTGAGAGTGGAGGGCTGTCCGCTTCGGACAGGGTTTTCCGACCCTCTCGAAACTCTCGGTTCTGATCAAAACTCGATTCGCAAGAGAAATCGCGGATTTTTCATCATGGGCCTGCTGATCTTTTGTGAACAAGCTTTTCAATTGCCAGTGATTCGATCACAATAAATCAGACATGCTTGTTTGTTTACAGATGGCAGAGAATTGAGATTTTCATAACTCGCTGGAGAAGAAACTTCAATGCTGTTGTTCGTGATCCGAGTGATTTATCTGGCAATTTGCGCAGGCGCGCTGGCGAGCTACGTCAGCAGCGATTCGCAGCCCAACATCATCGCAAACCACAAATTCGCCTCGTTTGTGATTCTGCTGGCGGTGACCCAGTGCGCAACGGTCGTCGATATGATGATCAAGCGAAAGCGGATCGAACTCATCTCCGCGATTTATTTCGGCTTGCTGGTAGGCTCACTCTTGAGCTATTTGACCCTGCTTGCCTTGGGCCCCGTCATCGACCCGCCTTACATCCCCGTCACCACAATGCTGACGACACTGTTTCTGACTTACATCTGCATCTCCTTCCTGGTTCAGACGCGCGGCGATTTCCGATTTGTGATTCCGTTCGTGGAGTTCTCGCGGGAACTGAAGGGAGGCCGTCCGTTGCTCCTCGACAGCAGCGCGTTGATCGACGGTCGAGTGGCCGACCTGATCCAGACTCACATGGTCGATACCGAAATCATCGTTCCGGAATTTGTACTCAAGGAAGTCCAGGAAATCGCCGACAGCAACGACAAAACTCGACGAACGCGGGGAAGGCGAGGATTGGATATCCTCGCACAACTGCAGGAATCTCCGTTTTCAGACGTTCGAATCTATGAAGTGCACGAGCCGCAGGATGGATTGACGATCGACGAAAGGATCGTTCACCTCGCCAAGGATTTGAACGCCCGGATCGTCACGAACGACTTCAATCTGAACAAAGTCGCTTCGGTCCAATCCATTCCCGTCATCAATCTGAACGACGTGGCCAACGCGCTCAAACCGCGTTTCGTCCCCGGTGACCGGATCGAAATCAAAATCATTAAACGCGGAGAAGGTGCCGATCAGGGAATCGGTTATCTCGACGACGGCACGATGGTGGTCAGCGAAAATTCGTCCGAGAAGATCGGACAGAATCTGGATACCGAAGTCACCAGCGTGTTGCAGTCGAGCGCCGGACGCATGGTCTTCGTCAAACCGATTCCCTGATCGCGAGTCGTTCAGAAACTTCACATGCGATCGGGGGCGTCGATTCCCAGGAGCGACAGTCCCGTTTTCAACACGCGGGCGGTGAGATCACACAGCAAGAGGCGACTGTTTTTCAATGTCTCGGATTCTGCCTTCAACACGGGGCAGTTTACGAAAAAACTGCTGAAAGTGTTGGCCGTATCGAACAAAGCCTGGGTCAGCAGATTCGGACGATAATCGTCCTCGACACTCGCCAGCATTTCTGCGAACCGTAAGAGTTGCAGAGCAAGCGTGCGTTCTTCCGCTCTTTCCAGAAGAATCGCCCCTCCGGAAGCCGTTTCCCGAATCTTGTCTCGGACCAGATTTCCTTTGCGAAAGATTCCGTCGACGCGTGCGTGTGCGTACTGAATGTAAGTCGCGGTTTCCCCCTCTTTGGCCAGCATCTTGTCCCAACTGAAGACATAATCGCTCTCGCGATTGTGCTTCAGGTCGGCGTATTTGATCCCTCCGATACCGACGATTTCGGCAATCGACTGGCGTGCCGCGCCGTCGAGTTCGGGGCCATCCGGTTTGGCGTCGTCGTTGGCATCGACGATTTCTCGCGCTCGGAAGACCGCTTCATCAATCAATCCTTCGAGACCGATTGTGTCGCCCGATCTCGTTTTATAGGGGCGTTTGTCTTCCCCGAGAATTGTCCCGAAACTGATGTGCTGATACGTCGTTCGATCGAAGCCCCATTTGCGAGCCGTTTCGAACAAAAGCTTGAAGTGTTCGCTCTGGCGTGCGTCAACAACGTACAAGACCACGTCCGCCTGAAGCTGTTCGACACGATACTGAATCGTTGCCAGATCGGTGGTGGCGTAGGTATAGGCTCCGTCCTGCTTGCGGACGATGAACGGGGCCGCGTTTCCTTCGACAAAGACGCAGATCGCTCCATCGCTCGCTTGGGCCAGTCCCTTCGCCTCAAGATCGGCGACGACATCCGCGAGCATCGGCTGGTAGTAACTTTCACCCAGCTCCAGATCGAACGAGACATTCAGCCGCTCGTACATGCCGCGCAGCATGTCGAGACATTCGGGCAGGAATTGCTTCCAGAGAGCGTTGTTTTCTGCATCTCCTGAATGCAGTTTGGCGGTTTCCAGTCGTGACTGCGTCGCGATGTCCGCGTGAGTTTCTGCCAGAGCCTTCATTTCCGCATTCGCATCGATGAGAGCGATTTTCTCCTGAGCGGCGTTCAATTGCTCCTTGAGACTGCTGATGTTGGCCTCGAGTCGGGCGAGTTGTTTTTTTTCGTTTTTATCGCTGACATTCACCGAAGATATTTTTTCTTCGAATTCCTGTTTGAGTTCGGGCAGTTTCGCGTTCAATTCATCGACGAGTTTCTTCGACGCGTGATAGTCGCCAAGTTGATTCACCAGCCGATAAAGTCGTGCGAGTTCGACAACAGGTTGCGAGGCATATGCGTTCGGATTCAAAAAATGTTTGTATCCGTAGATGATCATCCCGAACTGCGTCCCCCAGTCCCCGATGTGATTATCGGAGACCACTTCGTGTCCGAGAAATTTCAATATTCGACAGAGGGCGTCTCCCAACACCGTGCTGCGGAGATGACCGACGTGCATCGGTTTCGCGACGTTGGGGGACGAAAAATCGATCACGTATCTGCGAAGAGCCTCGGGCGGCTCGACTCCCAGTTTCTCATCGCGAACGAGTTCACCGATTTGCGTGGCGATCCACTCATCCTTCAGTTTCAGGTTGATGAATCCGGGACCGGCGATCTCGGGAGCCTCGCAGAGGTCCGATACGTCGAGTTGCGCGACGATTTGCTCGGCAATCTCTCGTGGATTTTTTCCCAGCACTCCCTTGAGGGGCATCGCACAATTGGCCTGATAGTCGCCGAATCGGGAATCCTGAGCGGGACGGACCATCTGCGCAAATGGACCGGGATCGTCGATCAGGGGTTGGAGCGCGATCGCGAGCCGCCGGCGAAGTTCTTTGAGGACGTTCATGAATGGCCACAGTTTGAAGGAGAACGGGAATTCGTGCTTTCCTGACGTTCCCGATCGTCGCGCAGAGACGCGAAATCGATCTCAGAGTCCCCGATTTTTTTCTAGTCCGAGCACCTCGTGCCAGTCGACTTGCGGTGCATCGGCCCAGAGACCTTCCAGGTCGTAAAGTTCGCGGGAATCCGGCTGAAACACGTGGAGCACGATATCACCATAGTCGGCGAGAATCCAATGATCGTCTCGAGCGCCTTCCATCCCGAGCGGCGGCCAGGCTTCTCGTTTAAACGTTTTGTTGATTTCCTCGACAACAGCGCGCATCAGACGGGACGATCCGCCGGTTGCGATGACGAAAAAATCACAGACGGAAGTGATGCCGCGCAGATCGATCACCACGACGTCTTGCGCGCGGAGATCGTCGGCGATTTTGGCTGCCTGGCAAGCCCACAGCAAAACTTCATCTTGAACAGGGGAGGACTCGGGTACATTCACGAGCAGGCTGGAATCCTGAAGGGGCATAAGGGTGTCAGATTCTGAAGTTCTCTCAGAAAATCGGGAGCGCGTAACGTACGACCAAACCGGCAAAGACCACCGAAACCATACTCATCAGTTTGATCAGAATATTCAAGCTCGGTCCGCTGGTATCCTTGAACGGATCGCCGACCGTATCGCCCACAACCGCCGCGGCGTGCGCTTCGGTCCCTTTTCCTCCGTGGGCTCCTGCCTCAATATACTTTTTGGCATTATCCCAGGCGCCTCCCGCGTTGGCCATCATGACAGCGACGGCAAAACCGGAGGTCAGGCCTCCGGAGAGCATTCCGATGACTCCTCCGACGCCGAGGATCAGTCCCACGACCAACGGCACAACTAATCCCAGCAGCGAGGGAAGGATCATTTCCCGGAGAGCGGCTCCGGTACTGATCGCGACACACGAAGCGTAGTCGGGTTCGGTTGTTCGCTCCATGATTCCCGGTATCTCACGGAATTGACGACGAACCTCCTCGACCATCGAACCGGCCGCGCGACCGACCGCTTTCATCGTCAGCGCGCAGAACACGAACGCCAGCATCACTCCGATGAAGATTCCCACCAGAACCTTCGGATTCATCAGAGTGATGTTGTAATAACGGGTAAAGTCAGGGATTGTCGCCTCGCTGTTTTGTACGATCAGACCTTCTTCGTTCAGTGATTTGAGATTAAAATCGGACAACTCCTCGCCCACGGGAAGCTGGTCCAAGGTCAAAATTGCTTCCGAGGGCTTCGTGCCGATCACAGGAAACAGCAAAAAAGCCTCGTTGCGTTGATGCTCCGGAGAGCGATAGACCAGAACATTGTCCGCGATTTTACGGACGTTCGCCGCTTCGAGAGATTCTGAGACAGCGACTTGCGGAACGGCTTCCGCCCAGTGAGTAAAACCCAACCGGACTTCTTCCATATACGCAGCCATCAGCGCCAGGGCCGTCAGTGCGGCGGAACCGATGGCGAACCCTTTACCGGTCGCCGCCGTCGTGTTCCCCAAGGTATCCAGGGCATCGGTTCGCTCCCGGACTTTCGGATCCTGGCCGCTCATCTCGGCATTTCCACCGGCATTGTCGGCAATCGGCCCGTAAGCGTCGGTTGCCAGGGTAATTCCCAGGGTACTGAGCATTCCCACAGCCGCGATTGCGACTCCGTACAACCCCATCGCAAACACCTGGGGCGAATTGAAATCGAAGCCTGTCCCCAGACCGAACGCCAACAGAATGCTGACTCCGATCACCAGAATTGGCACCCAGACACTTAAGAATCCTTCCGCGATCCCGGCGATGATCACCGTCGCCGGCCCCGTGGTTCCCTGATCGGCAATCCTTCTGGTCGGAGCATATTCATCACTCGTCGAATACTCGGTCCATTGACCGATGATGATTCCTCCCACCAGGCCGGTCACGATGGCGCCAAAGATTCCGAACAAAGCGTAACCGTGCGGGAGCATCTGATCGGCCAGCGCGGCCGAAAGTTTCTCGTCGAGCGAGGGAACGACCAGCATGAAGTAAACGAGCAGCGCTGACAGCACGACGACACCGAGACTGCTCAGCTTGACACCGCCGGCCAACGCTTTGAGCAGGTTGCGTTGAGTGGCGTCTTCTTCGGCTCGGACAAAGAAAATCCCTGCCACCGAGACGAGAATTCCCGACGCCGCCAGCAACAAGGGAAGCAGCAGCAGCATCATCTGCATTTGCGGGAAGCCGCGATAAGCGGCCACACCGAGCGCCGCGCTGGCCAGGATCGATCCGGCGTACGACTCGTAAAGGTCCGCACCCATGCCTGCCACATCGCCGACATTATCTCCGACATTGTCGGCAATCGTCGCGGGGTTCCGGGGATCGTCCTCAGGAATTCCGGCCTCGACTTTTCCGACGAGATCGGCACCGACATCAGCCGCCTTTGTGAAAATGCCTCCACCGACACGAGCGAACAAAGCTTGAGCGCTGGCTCCCATTCCGAAGCAGAGCATCGTCACGGTGATTTCAGTCAACTCCATTTTCGCGCCCCAGTAGAGCACGGAAAACCAGAGCGAGATATCGAGCAGCGCCAATCCGACGACAACCAGCCCCATCACGGCGCCGCTGCGAAATGCCACCTGCAAACCGGCATTCAACGAGTCTCGAGCGGCAGCGGTCGTTCGTGCGCTCGCCAGCGTCGCGGTTTTCATTCCAAACCAGCCGGCCAATCCGGAAAAGAGTCCGCCCGTAAGGAAGGCGAATGGAACCCAGTGCGACTGGGCGTTGAAACAGAAGGCGACAATCCCGAGTACGACAGCGGTTCCCAGGAAGAACAGGACAACGACTTTGTACTGGCGGTTCAGATACGCCTTCGCTCCGGCGCGCACACTCTCGGCGATCCGAATCATCAACGGATCCCCTTCGTCCTGCGCGATCATCCAGCGAAAGAAGCGGTAAGCAAAAAACAGAGCGAAGAGCGCTCCGAAAATACTCAATCCGACTCCGGTCCTGACGGCGGATTCGCTCACAGGGAAGTTAGTCGTCGCGGCACTCGAAGTGGAGGCGAGAAAGTGAAAAACCAAACCAGTTGGCACTGTGGATTTCACGAACGGGATCGCGGAGTACATCCGTGTTATTGTCTCCCAAGGGACAAGAGAGTTGGCCAAGTCGACTCGTCAAAGACCGAAAGTGACTTCGGACAGGCCTCTGACAGGGGCGAGTTCGCCAACCCCGGATTGGAGGGAATTACACTCTAAGAGACGTGACGCGAGTCTATCCGCGAAGGACAGACCGTGTCAACCAGCGGGAACGCAGAACCTCGCCGTTCGGCAAAATTGAATCCGGTTCAGCTCAGTTTTCGATCTCGCGTCGAAAGAATGGTTCGACCGACTCCATCCGCGACTGGTGCTGGTCGAAGAACTGCTTCAGCGGATACTCCGCGGGGATCTCTTCGTCTCGAACATCGTGAATGCTTTTCCAATACAGAATGGTCATCAGGGCATCCTCGATGATCTGGTCCTCGCCCTTCAGCGAATCGTAGTCGAGCAGCAGACGCTCGAATTGTTCCATCCCCAGTTCGAGCAGCCGCTGCGATTCACGAAATTTCTGGTCTCGATAGAATTGCTTTCCGTCGTAAATATTTCGTCGCGCTTCGCGGGCCAGGTCTTCGGATTCCAAAGCCGCCAGCGATCGCCAGAATCGGTACTGACAGCGGTCCTGATAGGAATTGGTCCATCTTCGTTTCGTTTCCTCCGAAACTCCGTCCCGTTCGGAGAGCCGTTTGATGTCCTCCGGGGTCGATTCGAGAATGATGAAACCTCCTGGAGACTCGTGCTCTTCCCGGCCAAACTCCCTGGTCCAGAGTTCGTAGGCCAGCTCCCAGGCTTCCCGGCTTTGTTCGTTGAACTGACCTTCTTTGTACAGCGCCTGCGCGTACCCGAATTGGGCGTGGGAAGGATAAGCCCGAAACAGCATCTGCTGCATCCTGTGCTGCTCGATGCCCGGCAGCGCTTCGACTTTATTCGCATCGTAAAACCAGATTTGTCCGACGAGATAGTTGTCCAATCGATTGGGATTCAAATCCGAATCCGGTCCTCCATTCCATTTTTTCACGTCTGGATCGGAGATAAAATACTTCCGAAAATACTTCCATTCATCGGAATTTCCGATCTTGTTGCCGAGGATGAATCCCGTATACCAATACAGGTCGGGGATATTTTCGTTCTGACGTACGCCGTCTTTGAGGAACTTCGCCCCCTCCTTCACCCAGTAATACCGATCGCGCACGTCGTCCCATTCCTTCGACACGTTGTAGGCCAGATTCCATCCCTGAAATTCCCAGACCTTCCTGAAGTGCGGCTGCAATTTGATGATGGATTGCGTGGTTGCTCTCAAGCTCGCCCAGTTTTTATTTTCCTGTTCTTCGTTGGCCTGGTTCCACAGCACGCTCGATGCAACTCCGCGCATTCCCAACAGCACTAAATTCATCGTTGCGCTGGAAGGATCGACCTGACCCAATGTGCTTTCACCCAGATCGTATTCGCTTCTGAGCTGCGCCAGCTTTCCACCGGATCCCTGCTCCATCCCCGCGGAGGGTCGGCCGAGATAAATGATCGGAATCGACAGCAGAATAATTCCGCCGAAGTACAACAGCTTGCGAGTTCTCGAATCGAGATTGTTCATTTGGCTTCCAACTCTCGAAGCTTGAGACTGAAATAACCCAGCAGAAAACAGGGCAATAAAAATCCGAGCAGACTGAACACAGCAGGCAGAATCGCCGAACGCAGGGGAACGTCGAATCCGTTGGCAGTATAGGCTTTGAAACTGAACGTATTAAAATTCGGTACGGCATTGGAGGCGAGTTTGAGAAAACCGGTGAATCCTTGATCGATACGTTTGATCGCTGCCGATTCTTCGATGCTCCCCTCTTTTCCCACTTCGGGATTTCCGTGAGTCAGGATGCGAATTCCCGACTCGAACAAACCCGACCGCTTCAAATTTCCCGCCAGCATATCCTCCATGAAGTGCTGAAAGAGCGTCCCCATCAAAAACACGCTCAGTAACAGCAGCGTCGCAACGGGTCCTTTGACGAACGTGCTGGCCGTGACACCCATCACAATCACCAGGATCGTCATCATCCAGAGGCCGAAGATGGATTTGAAATAGGAGGACGCGAACGGTTTCTCGGGGAGTCGCACGAACAAATCAGGTCGGGCCATTCCGATATACTGTCCCGCGTCGACGCAGCGGAATTCCACAATGAGCGACCCGTCGTCCTGGATCAAATCCTCGATCAAATCGTAAGTTTTCGTCTCCTGAGTCTCTTCATCCGTGGACGAAATTTTTCGGGGGATCCAGTTCAGATTCTGGTGAAACTCGCGAATCGCGAACTGAGGCAGCGAAACGCGAAGATTCTTCTCGGGATTCTCCAGCACGATCTGCCCGTGCAGGAGCAAGGCTTCCATTTCTTCGGAACTTTCCACCAGATCGTCGATTCCCCCCTTGTGCGTCCGAAACGACTGCATGCTGTTTTCCATCAGCAGCTCTTTTTCCTGAGTCGCGGGATTCAAACGCAGCGACGATTCGCCCAGATTTTCAAACTTCCAGATCGCGCGGGCTTTCGTCGCCCCTTCGATGTATCCGCGAAACTCGTTGATGTCACCCGTATTGAGTCCCTTGTTGGTCGGCTGCCCCTGGCGATCGAGATAGCTCAAGTGTCCGTAAATCGGTACCCGCGAAATCAGTTCGGCCTTCGCGATCTCGGGGGGGATCTGACGCAAAATCCAGATGTAACCGACGATCGACATGACCGCGACCACGAACGTTCCCACCAGAGAAAAACCGATCACGCGGCCGACCACGATTTCACTGCGCTTCACAGGTTTGGTCACAACTGTGTGGAGCGACCGCAGGCGGATATCTTCCGGGATCCCCCAACACGAAAGCAGCAGGGCAACCGGGAACACCATCCAGGCGATCGACGTCAGTACGAAACTGACATGCACGCTCAGTTGCAGATCTTTGTTCGCGTTCGCTCCAGACAAAAACCATCCTGCGAACATGAATAGAATCGCAAAAACCACGAACACCAGCAGTGTCTTCTTGCGGATCGATTCCTTCACGGTCAAGGAAGAGATCGCCATCACTCGTCGCAGCGACATGCCAAAAGTATCGCGAAGCCCTTCCCCCAGATGATCGAAATAGCGGGGAATCCCTTTCTTACCGCCCAGCGCCGCAGCGAGCAGAAACGCCACAACCAGACTCGCCGCCAAGGCGATCCCGAACGTGAGGCCCCAGTAAGTGAGCGACTCGGGAATATTGATATCTTCAGGATCGAAGTCCATACTCGGTTTCCGGTCTCGAACAGTCGTCAGCAGGGGTTAATCAGGGACGGAACAGTAAAAAATATTCTGTGTTACTTGGACGACTCCGAGGAGATTTTCTCATCGGCGACGAACCGCTGACCGGGACGGGCCTGACTGTCCGCCACCGTCTGCAGGAACAGTTCTTCGAGACTGGTCGTGGGATGAGAAATCTCCTGCACCGTCCCGTGATGCCGGGCGATCACTTCTTCGATTTCCTTCAAGGCTTCCGCGCTCAAGGTGGAAGAGACGATTTGCGTCTTGTCCTGAGAAGAGAGCAGATCTTCGACTCTTCCCAATTGTTTGAGTTCTCCGTTATACAAAATCGCGATGCGATCGCAGACATCCTGCACGTCGGCGAGCAGATGGGAACACATCACGACCGTTTTCCCTTCCGATTTGAGCTTCAGGATCAAATCCTTCATCTCGCGGGTTCCGATCGGATCGAGACCGCTCGTCGGTTCGTCGAGAAGCACCAGTTTCGGGTTGTTGATCAGCGCCTGAGCAAGCCCGATTCGCCGCGTCATCCCCTTGGAGTATTCTTTCAGTTGACGCCGCCGGGCTTTGTCCAATCCGACCATTTTGATCAGTTCGTCGGTCCGTTTCCTTCGCTCGGCCGCGGGCATGTCGAATAATCGACCGTAAAAATCGAGCGTTTCTTCGGCGTTCAAAAAGCGATACAGATAAGATTCCTCGGGAAGATAGCCGATTTCCTCGTTTTTCTTCACATCGGTGGCGGGTTTCCCCAAGACCCGAATCTCTCCATCAGAGGGGAACAGCAATCCCAGCAGCATTTTGATCGTCGTCGTTTTTCCCGAACCGTTCGGTCCCAGCAAGCCGAACACTTCTCCATGCTGGATGTCCAGGCTGAGCGCGTTCACGGCCCTGACTTTGGGGCGACCCCAGAAATCGCGGTAAATTTTCGTCAGATTACGGATCTCAATGGCCGGTTGTGTCGACATCAATTCTTTCCACCAGGGGAAAACATTTTTGAATCTGGAACTCTCGGACCGGCAGACGGAGCGCACCGACCCGGTTACTCACTGATACGTCGAGGTGTCGAAGGATGTTGGATTTTCCTCGGCTCGTCGCAGAGCAGCGAAATGAACGGCTACTCTATTCGGTAGAATAAGCACTTTCAAGCAGACACACCGCTTTCCGGGAGATCCCGCCGGGTTCTCGCAACGGTTCTGCGGGTAATGACGCCAGTCCGCATCGATTCTGTCGCCGAGACTGGAGCCTCGACGTGGATCGGAATGCTCGTAACACTTCAGCCGAATGGCTGGGCGGGACGTACCAACGGGCTTCCAAGCCCGTTGACAATGAACCTTGCACGCATGAACGGGCTTGGAAGTCCGTTCTACATCAGTCGGCTGAAGTGTTACGAGTACCCGACCCGGGGCGATGCCTCAGCCGACAGCGTGTCGTTCGCAGATCGTGTCACTCGGTCGGAGTCAGCATTTGAGCATTCCGAGCTTCGATCTCCCTGAGCAAATCGAGTAGGTCCTGGTCCAATAATGTCGTATCAACCCAATCTCGCATCTTTTGCGACTCTTGATACTCCCCTCGCTGGTTGAGCAGGATCGCTTCGGCGGCGTTGGCGGCCGCCTCGAGTTTGCGATCTCCCACGCCAAGAACTTTCAGCTCCTTAATTGCATTCTCCGCCTCGACCAGAGTCCCCGAGTTCAAATAACTCAGCACCAGTTGAATTCGGGCCTGACGCGTCCACTTTGGATCGTCCGGAAAATTATCGATCACCGCCCGCCACGCCTCGGGGCTTTTGATGTCGGCCGCCTGCAGATACTGTTGTTCGGCAGTCTCCTGTTTTTTGACAGTAATTTTATCCTGCGCAGGCTTAATGAGTCTCGGATCGGGAGTTCGCATCAGCCAGCCGATTCCGGCAGACGCTCCCACGATCGGAATCAGACACAAAATGAAGATGAAAACCCGCTTGACGATGTCGCGCGGGATCAGTTTTGTGTCGTCGAAGGCTCCCAGGCTGGAAATATCATCGAGAGCGAGTTCGGGAGAATCAGGATCCTCTTTCAGCAGCTTGAAGATTCTTTTGATTTCGTTGAGTACGTCGTCTGCCGACTGCACGCGATGTTCGGGCGACTTCGCCATCATGCGTTTGATCAAAGCCACCAGCGGGCGGGGCAAATCCGGTCGAAGTTCCCCCAGCGGGATCGGTTCTTCATTCAAATGCTGAACCGCGATACTGAGAGGAGAATTTCCTTCATACGGGGGACGTCCCGACAACATCGTATAACAGGTGACTCCGAACGAATACAGATCGCTGCGGGCATCCAGTTTTTTTCCGTTGATCTGTTCGGGGCTCATGTAAAGCGGAGTCCCCATCGTCATCCCGACCTGCGTCAGATCGACGCCTTCCGCATCGCGGGAGAGTTGAGCGAGTCCGAAATCCGCGACTTTCACTTCCCCCTTTTTCGTCAGCATGATGTTTTCGGGCTTGATATCCCGATGCACGATTCCCGCTTCAGCGGCAGCCTTCAATGCGGAAGCGGTCTGCCGCATAATGACCAGCGCCGTTTTGACGTCGGGAGGACCTTTACGCTTGATGAACTCCTTCAGATTCAATCCATGGACGTACTCTTGCGCGATGAAGTGAATCCCGTTCTCCTCACCGACCTGATACACCTGCACGATATTCGCATGGCTCAATCCGCCGGCAGCAGTCGCTTCTTTTTCGAACCGTCTGATCAGAATGTGATCTTTCTGGTCGTCCAGAAGATCGGCCCGCAACACCTTGATCGCCACCTGTCGCTTCAGCGAAGGTTGTTCGGCCAGATAAACTTCGGCCATCCCTCCCTTGCCGAGTCTCCGCAAGAGCCGGAATTCGCCCAGCATCCGATCCTGCAGCGAGGATGACGCCGAATCACCCGCACGGCTCATGGGAGACGTCTGTTCGGAGGAAGTTTGTGAGTCCGGAGTCTGTTCGGTCATCGGAATCAAATTACGCCGAAAGGAATCATCAATAAAGATCGCATCTAGCGTAACCAATCGGCAATGCGGGCGAAACAGTAGACAGATTGATCCACGGCCAGATTAGTCGTGGGAATTTCACTTTCACCCGATTATATGGTGTACGAGTCGCACCAAAACCGGCTGATCGAGTGGATTCCAGAACCTGACTCGTTCTCTTCAAGACCTCCCGCAACTCAGTTCGAGGATTTGTCGGACAAATGCTCGGCAAACCAGTTCACCATTTCCTGTGTGGCGTGCTGTGCGTCTGTTGCCTGAAAACCATGTCCGGCGTCGGGATATTCAACCAGTTTATGCTTCACTTTTTCCCGTTCCAATGCCTCCTGGATTGAACGGCTGTGACTGATCGGGACCAGTTCGTCCTTGGCTCCCGCTAACAGCAATGTGGGCGGATCGTCGGCAGAAACATGGAGCAGCGGTGAATATTCACCCGCCGATTTCAGGTCGAGAGTCAATGCGGGAAACCGTTCGTACGCGGGGAGGCGATCCTTCGCTTCCGAAACCATGATTCTCAAATCGGTCGGCGCGACAAATGCGACGACCGCATTCACTCGGTCGCTGACCCTCTCGACAGGATCCTTCGAATCGGGATTCCCTTCGTCCGAAGCCGTCCCCAGGACCAGCGACAAATGACCTCCCGCACTCATTCCGTACACGCCGATCCGGTCGGGATCGATCTGGAATTTTTGCGCATGCATCCGAACGTGCCGCACCGCACGACGCACATCCGACACCGCTTCGGGGATTGAGTACTTCGGGCTGCTCCCGTGCCGGACCGCGAAGACAGTAAACCCCTTGTCGGTCAAAGGCTTGAACATGAACTGGGTCTGTTCCGGCGACTTCCAGCCGGAATACCACCCTCCGCTCACCATGAACAGCACCCCCGCGCCGTTCCGCTCTTCGACGGGTGTGAACACATCGTAAGTCATGGCAAGGCCGTCTTTGTGTCCGTAGACGATATCGGGCGAAATCTCGATCTCACCGGCTGAAAGCGTTCCGGGCAGCAGTACACAAGAAACAACCAGGATCGCCGCAGAGAAAGGAAATCGCATTTCGGGATCCTTTAAGGCTATGCATGAGAAAGAGGATACTTTGCTGCGTTGATTCAAATTCGATCGGCACCGGCTGAAATCGATCGCACCGAATGATGAAGTCTATTCTCTCGATTTTCGAACGCGTTCGCCAGTGTGTATTTCACATTCGCCAGTCAATTGAACCTCAAATTCCTTCGAGCCGAGGATTGAAGAGGCGCGCACCGCAGTTCACAGCAAGACAATGCCTCTCCCCTGACTCTCCGGAAAATCGTGGAAACGTGACTCAAATCCGGGACTTTGAGTTGTTACACTGAGATTTGCGGTGTTGGTTTCTTTCGCGGAACAAGTCCATGTCGAATTCATCAGGCACACTCGAATTGATTTCCGATGTACAGCGCGAACAATATCAGCAAGAAGGATACTTCATCCTCGAACGTGCGATCCCCGAGGAACATCTGCAGATTTTGAGAGACTCTTGCGACCACCTGATCGAGCTGATGCACCAGGAGATGGATCGGCTGGGGACGGATCACATTCACATCAGCCATCGCGGGAAACGCTATCATATCGCGAAGAAATACGATCAGGCACCGCGATTGTCTGAGTATGTTTTCAGTCCTCTGATGGCGGCGATCTGCAAAGCCACGATCGGCGAGAACGCGTTTCTGTTTTACGATCAATACGTCGCCAAGGCCGCCGAGCAGGGGATCAAGTTTTCCTGGCATCAGGATTCGGGATATCTCGATTTCAATCACACCCCCTACGTGACGGTCTGGGCAGCCGTGGACGACATGACGGTCGAAAACGGAACAGCCTACGTCCTTCCCTTCTCCAAATGCGGAATCCGGTCCCGGGTCGAGCACATCCGCGATCCCGAAACCGGAGACAAAGTCGGTTACTTCGGGTCCGAACCCGGCATCCCGGCCATCGTCCCGGCGGGGAGTCTCGTGGTGTTCAGTTCGATCACTTTTCATCGCAGCGGAGCGAACACGACAAATCGGATGCGGCGGGCCTACGTGACTCAATATTCCGCCGAACCGATTCTCGTGCCGAAAACCGGCGAATTGATGCATCTCGGCGTTCCCTTTCTTGAGCGTGGAAAAATCGTCGCCCCTTCCTGATTTCAAAATTGAAAGAGACCAATGACCGATTCCGATTTGACCAATCCCGCGATCTCCACGCTCCACGACGATTCCGCCAGACTCTCCCGCCGGAGGTTCTGTGAACTGACCGCGGGAATTATGGCGGGAACCGTACTCAATGCCCGGGCAACCTCGGCACTCGAAGCCGACAACTTCAAGCTGAAATATATTCTCGGTTCCTGCATGTACGGATATACGAAACTCGAAGAAATCCTGCCTGAAGTATCGAAGATCGGAGCCGCTGCGATCGACATCTGGCCGAAGGTCCACGGAAACCAGCGCGAGCAACTTGACGAAATGGGTGAAGAGAAGTTCGCCGCCTTGCTCCGGTCGCACGAAGTCTCATTAGGTTGCATCACGCAATACAAACTCGGACCGTTCGGACTTCAGGACGAAATGCGTCTCGCCCAGCGACTCGGTTGCAAAACGATGGTCACGGGCGGTTCGGGACCGAAAGGGCTCGAAGGACAGGAACTAAAACAGGCGGTGGCGCAGTTCATCGAAAAACTGAAACCGCATCTGGCTGTCGCCGAAGAAACCGGCGTCACGATCGCCATCGAGAATCACGGGAACAATCTCATCGAGTCACCGGATTCGCTCAAATGGCTTGCCGAACTGCGACCTTCGAAACATCTGGCGATCGCATTGGCTCCCTATCATCTGCCGCAGGATGCCGCACAATTAGGCCAACTGATCGAATCTCTGGGCGAATCGATTGAAGTCTTCTACGCCTGGCAACACGGTATGGGCTGCCACGAGAAACTTCCGAAAGAGCAGGAACTGCTCCAGATGCCGGGACGAGGAGACCTCGATTTCGGCCCGTTGCTGTCCGCACTCAAGAAAATCAAATACTCCGGCTGGACCGAAATCTTCATGCACCCCGTCCCGCGAGGTATTCCGATTCTCGAAACCACCGCCGAAGTCACCGCCGAAATCAATACCTCACGCACTTATCTCGAAAAGCTTTTGTAACGAATGGTGGAAGAGTAGAAGGTGAAAGAGTGGAATGAACTTTGAATCTCGAATCATCCCGCTTT
>DATKCB010000020.1:0-4895 GCA_035513495.1 Planctomycetaceae bacterium
CTGAACGACCTGACAACCCGCCGCGATTTGGGCGTTCAGATAATCGCTCAAGCTGGCACAGAACTTCTCCATCAGTTCGGTCCAGGCAGGCTCGTCGTTGTACATCATCGATTTGGTTCGCACGTAATTCTTCGAACCGCCTCCTTCAATCGCATAGGAGGCGAGCGTGAACGGCGCGCCGCAGAAACCGATCAGTGGGATGTCCGCCGGGAGCTGCTCCCGGATCAGTTTGACTGCTTCGAACACGTACCCGAGATCGTCAATGTTCTCGACCGGTTTGACGCGCGAGACTTCAGCCGGAGAAAGAATCGGATTGTGAATCACCGGACCTTCTCCCTTCTGATATTCGAGTTCGAAGCCCATCGGCTGCAAAATGGGGAGCAGATCTGCGAACAGAATCGCGGCATCGACACCGAGTGCCTCGCGGGCGGATAACGTCACCTCGGCGGCGAGTTCGGGAGTCTGGCAGAGTTCGAGAAACGAGACCTTACTGCGGACCTCCATGTACTCGGGGAGATATCGTCCCGCCTGTCGCATAATCCACAGCGGGGTCGTATCGACCGGTTCGCACCGCACGGCTTTCATAAACCGGCTCTGTTCGAGTTCGGGTGTCATACTTTCCAATCCTGTTTGTGTCTCAGAATTCTAGCACGACACGCAAGGGGACGAAACTTGACCGAACTTCCCATCCTCGAAATCAGCATGAAAGCCCAATTGCCGGGAAGCCCAGTTGCGCAAGCAATCGGGGGAGTGCAGTAAGAACCTGCAACGGCCAACACTCACTCGCATTCCCGTATGTTGACCCGCAGTCCTTACACTTTTCACTCTTCTACTTTTCACACTCTTTACGGTAACCCGTTCAGTTTGCGCAACACCCATTCGGTGGTGAGCAATCCAAAGAAGGCGAGCATGAGCAGCCAGTGATCCCAGAGTTCGACTTCCTCGCGCATCGTGCGTTGTTCGAGTGGATCGCGAAGGTGCTTGATCAGATCCTGAACCTGATCGGGGTAATACATTCGTCCGTTGCTGAGATTCGCCATCTGCGCCAACAGATCGCGATTGGCACTGAGATCGGAAAGTTCGAGGGTCGTACGTTCCTGCACGTACAACGGAGCTTCCAGTCCGCTCGAGCGCTCGTCGGCACCTTCAACGACCAGCTTGACGCGATAACGCCCGGCGGGAAGGGAAACGGCCCGGCCTTCGTGGAACAGCGGCCGCCGCGGATTCGCAACCAGATCGATCGAGGTGAACAGTTCGCGGCGATCGTTGCTGTCCAGACGGTACAGTTCGGCCTTTGCTTTCAGATTGGGAAACTCCCTCAGATACGGTTGCGTCCACCTCGCGCTGATCGTCGCGTCGTCACCTTGTCCGATATCGATCTGAGTCGGTCCGAATCGGACAAACTGATTACCGGCGGAGGATTTGTTTCGGGCAGCCCAGCGTCCGAGTTGTCCCCAGAAACGATGGTGGTACTTATCACCCGCACGATAGCGCCACCGCCAGGTCGAATCGACGCCGATCCACAACACCTGTCCGAACCCGTAATACTGATGCACGATCGCGGCCGATTGGCGCTGATCGATCAGGGAAGGAATGTTGTCCCCGCCCGCGGCGTAGGCGAGCACGCTCGATCCGCGTTTCGCTTCTCCCAGCAGTCCCCAGGTGAAGCCCGGCATTCGATTCCAGATCAGATTGTTCTCGACGGGATCGGGGCTGAATTGTAAAAACGCTTCTCCCTGTCCCTCCGGAGTGAGCGCGAGGTGAAATCCTCGTTCGTGCGGCGCGCCTCGCGCAAACCGGTCGTTCACGTTGACAGGACGAAGCTGCGTGACGGGCAGCAATGCTTCGAGTTCGGGGTTTTCGAACGCCAGCGGCATGTAGTTTTTCCCGGCGACGAGGACCAGCGTTCCTCCCGCGTCGGCAACAAAACGATCGAGCAGGTGAATCGCCGCTGGTCCCAGTTCCCCGGGAGGGACATCACCCAGGATCACCAGATCGGATTCGGCGAACGGAGAATCCGCGAGATCGTCCGCGTCAGCGGGCAGTTTCAATTCCCGGGGGAAAAACGTCTCTTCCAGAATGTCGAGATACGGTTGATCGAACACGACTTTGTCGACTTCGACCCGTTCGTCGCGCGAGAAGGCGTTATCGATGAACCGGAATTCCCAGCGAGCCTCCCCTTCGAGCAGAAAAACATTCACGGTATCGTCGACAACCGTCATGGCAAACGACTTCTCGTTATTGTCGCCGCGGGTCTCTCCCGGCTGTTCGGGAATGAACAGACTGTATTCGCGACGTCCGAGTTGCGTGGCGTCGAGATCGAACTCCGCAATGGAGGTGGTGCCGTCGGCAGTGAACGAGCGAAGGACCGGTTCATTCCCTGCACTGCGGAGTTCGATGTCGATCTTCTGATTTTCGTAGCCCGAGGTATTGATGGCCGCTTTGAGAACGACCTTATCGTCCTTGAAGGCTGTTTGAGGAAAATCGAGCGAAGCCACCGACAAATCCTTGGGACGCCGCTCGGAGCCGATCAGCACGGGATATACCGGAATTCCCGTCAACCCGAGTCGAATCGACTGATTCAGCGGATCGTCCTGCGAATTGTCGCGACCGTCCGTCAGCAGGACGATTCCCAGCAGTTGACTCGATTCCAGATCGGAGGCGGCGTGCCGCAAGGCCGAGCTGACATTCGAAGCTTGCGGCTGTACGCTTTGCGGGGGATTTTCCAGTGCCGCCTCCAGCAGTTCAGGAGTGATGTCTTCCGCTTCTCCCGCGAACAGTTGCAGCTCGACTTCCGCCACTTCGCTCAACTCGTCGATCAGAGGCCGAGCCGTCTTGCGGAGCAGCTTCGACGCCAGTTCCATCCGCGAGAGTTCGTTGAGCGATTCGCTCAATTCCTCGATGTTTTCCTGCCGCGATCGGGCGCGTTGCAATCGTTTTTCGGGGTCAGGTTCCTCCTCGGCAGTGACCCATTCCGGTTCTTCACCTCGCTCGGCGGCTTCGATCCAGCGATCGAGCGAGGCGTCGAGATCGCGGTTGCCGATCATCCCGAGCGCCCGCGCCCAGCGAAGTTTTTCCGCCAGAGAAGCGTGTTCGTCTTGAGTCTTCATGCTTTCCGAGATATCGACCCCAATCACGATCCTTCCTCGTTGCCGGCGTTCGATCGTCCAGCTCATCACCGGCTGCAGGAAGGCAAACAGCAAGAGCAGCAGGACTCCGATGCGTAGTGTCAGCAGAATCATCCCCGTGCGATGCGGAACCAGCCGCCGTTCGTAACGGAACAACGTGACGATCAGGAACCCAGCCCCGATCAGCGCAACGGCACACACAAACAGCCAGAACGGCTGATGGGTCCCTTGAAATCCGAAGCTGTGTTCCATGAGGGGGAGTTGTTAGGAATTAGGATTTAGGAATTAGTCATTGATGCCTGATCCTGTGACGGATCTTCCCGGTCGGACGGGTTCCCGCGCGAAGTAATCTTCGAACTCTTCGATTTCGTAATCTTCCACAATCTTTTCGGAAGGCGGTGGCGGCTGTTGTTCGAGTGCTTCTTCGGCCACGTGTCCGCCCTGAACCAGTCGCCGGGTCATCCAGACTTCGAACACCAGAAATCCGAGAAAGATAAACAGAAACCAGTACCAGAGTTCCGCTTTCGAGGAGTCTGTCAGCAGGGAGTCGCGAAGTTCTTCCTGCGTTTTGACGACAGTCATCCGGTCTTCTGCGGTCAGAAACGCCAGTTCGGTCTCATCGAGCGGAGTCAGATCGGATTCACCCCGGTCGAAGTCGACCACAAAAAATTCACGTGACCGCGGATCGGAGTCTTTGGGTTTTCGTTCGAGACTGTATCGTCCGGGCAGGCTCGTGTCGGTCAGCCGCACCAGTGGCCGTTCTTCGGTTCCCGTGATGTTGACATCGTGAGGTTTATCGCGAGGATCAAAGAAAGCGAATTCATTCGCAGGAAAATCAGCCGACACAGGGAGTAACAGCGGAACCCCCGCCGTCACGTTACGTTTGGTCCCCGCCGAAGCGAGATAAAAAATCGCCTCGTGCAGAAATGGAACATAATCCGGTTTCGCGGGAAGTGTGTTCCAGTCGGCATCGAGTGAGGATGCCAGCACGAGTATGCGACCGCGACCGAGTTCGGAACTGATCAGCAACGGAGCACCCGAAGTCAACCGCGCTCCCACAATCGGATTCGTACGCCGCAGACCGTCGGGATCTTCGACATCTTCCTGAGCGAGCAGGTCGAGCAGCCACCAGCGATCGAATTGTGCGTCGGTCAAGGTGGCGTCGCCGTCGGTTCCAAACCGTTTCAGCCAGACCGGTTCGAGACTTTCCGCCTCGATCCGAACTCCGCTCGTTTCTGTTTGAGCGGCCGCATCGGCCACCGGTGCCGCAACCGCTTTCTCCCGAAGCACCGCAGGAAACAATCCCGACTTGGAGAGGTTCGAATAAGCCGCCGGATCGCAACGATCGCCCAGGGTGAACATCACTCCGCCACCGTTGCCGACGAACGTTCGCAGGGCTTCCGTTTGAGCCGCGCTGAACTCGTTGACGTTCGCCAGAATCACCACGGAGTACCGGGAGAGTTGTTTTGCGTCCCACGACGACAGACTCACCACACCCGCTCGAACCCAGGGAGCATTCAGCGTTTGAGGCGACAGCGCCGCTTTGGCGAAAAACGTCTCGCTTTGTGTCGGATCAAATTTGTCGTCGCCGTCGACCAGCAGCACCGGAAGCGCCTCTGCGACCGAAATCGCAGCGAGCGAACGATTGTCCCCCGGGAGAGAATCTCCTTCGATCGAAACACCGATCACGTATGAACCGATGATCTGAAAGTGATGTTCGAATTCGACCGTCGTTTCACCGTCGGGTTCGAGTTGAATGCTGACGGA
>DATKCB010000021.1:0-2954 GCA_035513495.1 Planctomycetaceae bacterium
GTATCGTCGAGTGGCGGTGAGTGGAGGGGCTGTCGTCATGGAAACCCGAGCGAGTAAGAAGAATAAATATGGTCTGATCAGTGACTGATCGTACTGGATTCGAAAGAACGGATGTCATTCCAGTTCAAAACAGGAGTTGTCGCATGAATCGCCGCAAGTGCTTCGTCGATCTGTGAAACTTCTCCGAAGCCGACGATCGCCGAGCTGATCTGTGAATGAGCCAGTGCGAACCGAATCGCTTCCTGCGGGAGGTGCCGGTCGGGACCGAGCGCTTCGCGGATCCGGTTTGCCCGCTGCCGGTCGCGTTCGTAGAGAGCCAGCGGGAAGAATTGCGTGTTGAACGTGTGCGGACTGGGCGGATTGCCCGCCAGCGCACCGCCGGCGAGTACGCGAATCGCCATCACTCCCATCTGCATCTCGGCACAGGTCGCGATGATGTTGCCGTAATTCGTCTCGGAGAACTCCTCCGGCCTGTCGAGTCCGGCACTGGGGTTCAGCAGATGATACGGCACCTGCATCGTTTCAAATCGATTCGAACATACGACTTTCGCGAGCGAGGCCGGATGTCCGATCCCCGTCAATCCGATGTGAGACACGAGACCTGCCTGGCGCAGCTCTTCGAATGCTTCGACCACACCTCCGGAACCGAGCACGTCTTCCGGTGTCAGACTGGTCGGCTCGTCGCCGCGCTGCGGGGTTATCGAATTATGCAGTTGCAACAGCGTCAGTCGAGACAGCTGCATCCGTTTCAAACTCCCTTCGACAGATTGCCTCACCGCTCCGCGAATATCGCTGAGGCTTTCGTCGGTCAACCGGACCTGGCTGGCGACACGAACAGTGCTGTCGACTCCCAGTTCGACCAGAACCCGGCCCAGATTTTGTTCCGACTGACCGTTTCCGTAAGTGGCGGCAGTGTCGAACCAGTTGATTCCTCGTTCGATCGCGTAGGCGATGACATCGCGTTGCTGCGGATTTCTCTCCCCCACCATCAGTGTCGAAACCGGCCCCGCGCCGAAAGACAGAACCGGAATTTGCAGGCCTGTTTTTCCGAGCGGGCGACTTTGCATGGAAATGGTGAGCCGAACCGTGAAAGGAATAAAATGTCAAACAGGGGAGGTGAGAATCTCTTTGACGACGTGTCCGTGCACATCGGTCAGGCGGCGGTCGATCCCGTTCTGCCGGACGGTCAATCGTTCGTGGTCGATTCCCATCAGGTGCAGAATCGTCGCGTGCAGGTCGTAGCAGTAGGTCTTTCCCTCGGCGGTCTGGTAGGCCCAGTCGTCGCTTTTTCCGTACGCGATTCCTGGTCGAACACCGGCCCCCGCCATCCAGGTGACGAACGAACCTCCGTTATGATCCCGGCCTTGCGCTCCCTGCGCGAAGGGGGTTCGTCCGAACTCGGTCGTCCAGACGAGCAGCGTGTCCTCGAATAGTCCCCGAGACTCAAGATCCTGCAACAATGCCGCAATCGGTTTATCGACCGTCGCTGCGATGGAAGGAAGCTCGGTCACAATGTTCCCGTGATTGTCCCAGTTGCCGGTCGCCCCCTGAGGTCCGCTCCAGACCTGGACGAACCGGACACCCCGTTCGATCAATCGCGCAGCGAGCAGACACCGGCGTCCGAAATCCTCGGTGATGGGATCATCCAGCCCGTAACTCTTGTGGAGAGTCTCCGGTTCGCGGCTCAGGTCGAACGCTTCCGGAGCGGCCGATTGCATCTTGGCCGCCAGTTCGTAGCTCTTGATTCGCGCTTCGAGCCGCGAGTCGTCAGGATGTTGTTCCCGGTGATTCGAGTTGAACTTTTCGAGCAGTTCCAATCCCCGTCGATCGGCAGCGGCACTTGCGAACGAATACTTCGAATCGGGTTGCAGAAACGGAACCGGATTGGGGGCCGCCGCGTCGATGACCGTCCCCTGATGAATCGCCGGTAGAAACCCCGAACTGAACGTGCCGCGTTGATTGTACGGCAGCCCTTTCCGGTCGGGCAACACGACGAAGGTCGGCAGGTTGTCGGTCAGGTGACCCAATCCGTAAGACAGCCAGGCTCCCAGGCAGGGGAATCC
The DNA here is from genome assembly GCA_035513495.1 of Planctomycetaceae bacterium. GTDB lineage: Bacteria > Planctomycetota > Planctomycetia > Planctomycetales > Planctomycetaceae > DATKCB01. The sequence goes on from DATKCB010000021.1 coordinate 2,064, forward strand.
GGGCAGCAGAAATCCGCCGTTCATCATGTAAGTGGCGGGGCCGTGGACGTTCGTCTTGGACGCCATCGCCATCAGGAACGTCAGCTTGTCGACGAGCTTCGCCTGCTGCGGAAACACGCTGCTGACCCAGCGGCCCGATTCTCCATACTGTTTGAATTCGAAGGGGCTTTTCATGATCGCCCCCGGCATGGCGGTAAAGCCTTCCGGTTTTTCTTCCGGTCCGAGTTTCTGTCCGTGCAGCCGTGTTAGTTCGGGCTTGTAGTCGAACGTGTCCATCGGACTCGCGCCGCCCGTCATGAAGAGCTGGATGACACGTTTGACTTTCGCCGGATGATGCAGTCCACCGTTCCACTCGGGCCGAGGTTCGGGAAGTCCCGCGAGACCGTCACCCGCGAGCAGATGTGCGAGCGCCAGTCCGCCGAATCCACCTCCCGCCTGCCACAGAAAATCCCGCCGGTTCGTCAGAAGATCGTGTTGGAGAGAAGTCTGTTTCATCAGTTCACAAACAAAAACTCGTTGCTGTTGAAGAGTAACCGAATCGCAGCCGCCAGTCCAAATTCATGCCGATATTGCACGAACTCTCTGAGTTCCTCGTCCGTGGGCTCCCGCAGCAGGATTGACCGGAACGCCTCGCGAACCTGATCTGCTTCTGCTGGAGAAGTCGCAGTGATTCGAGTTGAAGTGACGTCGCAATGATGCAAGACAAACGGATGATTCCAGAGCGTCAGCGATTGCAGCGCCGAGACGGAAAACGATCGCTGCGGAGCAAGCAGACCGAGATCGGGAAAGTCGAGCGATTCGAACACGGGATTCGGAATTCCCCGCCAGACGACGCGATAGATCGCCCGTCGTCCCGCCTCCGGACGCGACCAGTCGAACTGATCGGAATGA
>DATKCB010000022.1:0-3724 GCA_035513495.1 Planctomycetaceae bacterium
CCGAACCCCGATCATCCCTACGGAGTGCGCGGAGTCGGCGAACCTCCGATCTGTCCACCGCCGGCCGCGATCGCGAATGCAATCTACCACGCGACGGGAGTCCGGATGCACGAGTTGCCGATGTCGCCTCCGAAATTGTGGAAGGCGATCGAGGAGTCCGGGAAGTAATCATTGCTGACCCTGCAGAATCAACGTACCTGAATCGCAGTCGAATCTGAGGGATAATATGTCATACTCAGGAGATGACTGGAGAAATCCAGTCGTCTCTTTGTGTTTTTGCAGGAGATTGATGTGGCGAAAATCAAATACGGACAGATCGGCGTCGGACACGCGCATGCGAGTAAGATATCCGCGTATCGCAACTCCGACGATTACGAAGTTGTGGGGGTCGTCGAGAACGAGCCGCGACTGCGAGCGGCCGCCGAGAAATCCGACGCCTACAAGGATCTCCCCTGGATGACGACCGAGCAACTGCTCAATCATCCGGGACTGCAAATCGTCGGCGTCGAGACCCGTGTGGAAGATCTGCTCGCAACCGCTGAAATTTGCATCGCAGCCGACAAGCACATTCATCTCGACAAACCGGCGGGAACGTCGCTGCCGAAGTTCAAACAGATTCTCGACGCCGCCGCGGGCAAACATCTCGCGGTCCAGCTGGGCTACATGTACCGCTATAACCCGGCGATGGTACTGTTGCGACAGTTTCTCAAAAACGGCTGGCTGGGAGAACCGTTCGAGATCCACACCGTCATGAGCAAACTGGTCGGAGCGGGCGCGCGGAACGAACTCGCCAAGTTTTCCGGCGGGACGATGTTCGAACTGGGCTGCCATCTGATCGATCTGGTGGTCGGACTTGTCGGAGCACCAGAAACCGTCCACGCGTTCCCCCGCCATTCCTCCAAACTCGATGACACGCTGATGGACAACATGCTGGCCGTCTTCGAATATCCTCGCGCGACGGCGACCGTGCGATCGAGTGTCAACGAAGTGGACGGCGGTGCCCGGCGGCATTTTGTGTTGTGCGGCAGCGAGGGGACGTTCCACATCCAGCCGCTCGACAATCCGGCGGGACATCTGACGCTGCTTAACGCTCACGGAAAATATCCCAAAGGCTCTCAGGATTTGACGTTTCCGAAATACCAGCGTTATGTGGACGACGCGGCCGATCTCGCAAAAATCATCCGCCGCGAAAAAGTGTCGGACTTCTCGTATGATCACGATTACGCCGTCCAGAAGACGCTCCTCCTCGCCAGCGGTATGCCGATCGACTAGAATATCCGGTGAGTGGAAGAGTTGAAGGTTAAAAGTTGAAGGAGCAACAAATCCTGTGCCATGCCACCTCACGAAACAGGGTGGGCATGCGAAGGGTGTTTGGCTCTCTTCGCGATTCCTAAAGATAACAAAATCGTTTAACGGTAAGCCGAAGGCGACTTTGAGTTGGTCTGCTAAAACTCTGGTGCCTTCGGCTTGCCGCTAAAAGAACACCGGACATCTCATGCCGCATCAAATCGAGTCCAGTCGTCATCAATTTGACGTGTATCGGAAGGAGCTTTCGACTCAGCACGAGGAGGAGAGTTCGGGACGCAAGCCGAAGCGCGAGCGAAATTCCCGCGAACTGCTGCGGCGCTTCTGGAATTTGACGAAACCGCACCGCAGCTCGATCTATCTTTCGCTCGCCACCCTCTCGATTGCGACCTTGATCGCCTTGTTTCCGCCCGCGGCCACCAAGTTCATCGTGGACAATGTCCTGGGGGAGAGACCGCTTCCGGCGTTCTGGCCTGGTTGGTTACCCAGTGAACCCTGGCCGCTGTTGTCGTCCATCGTGATCGTCGTATTCGTGTTGTCGCTGGTGCGTGCGGCTCTGGGACTCTGGGGCCGCTGGCACGCCACGCGGGTGACGAAGCTGATCCAGATGTCGGTCCGCAAGGATATTTTCTCTCACATGATGCGGCTTCCGCTGTATCGCATCCAAGAACTGAAATCGGGGGGAGCGACCAGCATTCTGCGGCAGGATGCGGGAAGTGTCGGCGACCTCGTGTTCGGTCTGCTGTATAACCCCTGGCGGGCGATCATTCAGTTGACGGGGAGCCTGATCATTCTGGCCTGGGTCGATTGGAAACTGCTGCTCGGAGCGTTCGTCCTGATCCCGATCATTTATGTCAGCCACCGGACTTGGATCAGCCGCATCCGGCCGCAACACCGGCGCGTGCGGGCGCAGCGGGAATGGGTCGATTCGCTGGCAACGGAGTCGTTCAGCGGAATCCGGATCGTCCGCGCGTTCGGCCGGCAGCGCACCGAGACGACCCGAGTGCTTGAAGGAAATCATCTGATGGGTCGCATGGAACTGTTCGCCTGGTGGTGGGCAAGGTTGATCGAAATGGCGTGGGAGATTGTGATCCCACTCGCGAGCGCGTCGCTGCTGTTGTACGGAGGCTGGCAGGTGCTGGAGAACAATCTGACGCTCGGCGATCTCGTGATGTTCCTGGCGTATCTGCTGATGCTGTTGGGACCGATGGCGGTTCTCGCGGAAAGCGCCGCACAGTTCCAGAACAGTCTCTCCGGCCTCGACCGGGTACTCGATCTGTTCGACGAAGAGTTGGAAATGCAAAGCGCGACGGCGCACCGCATCTCGCGAGACGAGGTCGCAGGTGGGATCAGCTTCGAGGAGGTCTCGTTTCGGTATCCAGGCGCTTCCACTCCGGCTCTGGAAGACATCGACTTCGAGGTCGCCGCGGGAGAAACGATCGCGCTGGTCGGTCCGAGCGGTGCGGGGAAGACGACCTTCTGTAATCTGGTCGCCCGATTTTACGACCCGACCGAGGGAACGATTCGTCTGGATGGACGCGATTTGCGGGACTTCGACGTCGAAACGTATCGGCAATTGATCGGCGCGGTCGAGCAGGAAGTGTTTCTGTTCGACGGTACGATTGCGGACAACATCGGGTATGGAAACCGGCAGGCGTCTCTCGAAGAAATTCGGACAGCCGCCCGAATCGCCAATGCGGAGGAATTCATCGAAAAGCTTCCGAACCGGTACGAGACGTTGATCGGCGAACGGGGAGTGAAGCTGAGCGGAGGCCAACGTCAGCGACTGGCGATTGCGCGAGCGGTTCTGGCCGACCCCAAAATCCTGATCTTCGACGAAGCGACCTCCAACCTCGACACTGAAAGTGAGCGGCTGATTCAGGCGGGACTCAAGTCTCTGATCGAAGGCCGCACCTGTTTCGTGATCGCACATCGATTGAGCACGATCTCGCAGGCCGATCGGATTGTGGTCCTCGAAGCGGGCCGGATTGTGGAGTCGGGCACTCACGAAGAACTGATGGAAACCGACAGCAGGTACCGCGAGATGGTCCGGCTGCAGACGAGTCCCGAACCGGTGGCTTGACAGGTAGAAGAGTTAAAAATGAAAAGTTGAAGGTTCGCTGGCGGAACTCGTCAATCGAACTCAAACTTGTCCCAGTTCTTTCTTGAGCGCCGCCAGTTCGTTTTCGATTTCCAGCGTGCGAGACGGCTCGATCGGCGAAAGTGATTCTTGTTCGCCGGGATTCATCATGATGGTCGATTCGCCCGTCAGAAGTTGATGCTGTTTTCGCTGGGCGTCGTGCAGCCGGGCTTCGAGTGCCCGGTGCATCGTGACGAGGTGCTGGACGAGGTTGTTGGCCGAGTGCAACTGCTGCTGCAATCCGGCGACGAGATCGAGTTGTTCGGACTTTCTGACCAG
>DATKCB010000023.1:0-4777 GCA_035513495.1 Planctomycetaceae bacterium
ACGACAGAAGTCCTCGACCATCGAGCGGTGTCTTGAACCGTTGATGCCGTCAAACCAGCGGCAGGGGACGAGTGAAGCTTTTTGAACGACTGGCCACTTTCTGGGAAGCGGAAAAGAGCTGTGTCCTCTGGTAAAACTTCAACGATAACACCACGGAACTTCCAACCCGTGCCGTTCCATCAGCGCGCGGTCGCGGAGGAGTTCTGCGGTTGGTCCGTCGGCGCGGATGAGTCCGTCGTCGAGAATCAATACACGATTGCAGATTTCTGCCACGACATCGAGATCGTGCGTCGCGATGATCTGCGTTTTGCCGAATCGAACGAGAATTTCAACCAGTCCCTTACGATTTCGAGGATCGAGATTGCTGAACGGTTCGTCCAGTGCGAGGATTTCCGGTTCGCAGGCCAATACACCCGCCAGACAGATTCGTTTCCGTTCCCCCAGACTGAGTTGAACCGTACTGCGATATTCACAATCCCTGAGTCCGACCTCGGCGAGTGCAGACCGCATCCGTTGGACAGATTCCGCCTGCGAACACCCGAGATTCAGAGGACCGAATGCGACGTCTTCCCGCACAGTGGGACAAAACAACTGATCGTCCGGGTCCTGAAACAGATATCCGACCAGCCGCCGGATTTCGCGGAGGTTCTGTTTGTCCAGCGCGTGCCCCAGAATTTCGATTCGATGTTTCGATGGCAGCCGTTCCGGCAGCAGCCCGTTCAGATGCATCAGGAGCGTCGATTTTCCCGCACCGCTGGGACCGATCAATCCGACCCGTTCACCGATGGAGATCCGAAACGAAATCTCGCGGAGCGAAAACTCGCCGGCGGGATAACGATACTCGAGTCCGTCGGCAACAATCGCGGACGATTCGGCGGGAGCCGTCTTCGAAGGATCGTTCATGTGTCGGAATCGTCTTCCAGAAACACCACTTCTCCAGTCCATCCGCGAGCGCACATCGCCCCGTGGACCCGTTCCGAGCGGGTGAGACCTCGAATCATCAACAGTCCGATCATCCGGGAGAGACTCTTCCAGCGGAAGAAGAGGCTCGTTCGTCCGAACGATCTCATCCGGCGAGCGATTTTCAAGCGTTCCAGTTCGTCCCACGAAACAAACAGAAATCGATACATGAACGCCAGCGTCGCCAGCAGCACGGCCGGAAATTTCCAGTTGCGAAGCGTGACGAGCAAATCGTCGAAGGGCAGGGTGTTGACGAGCCACAGGACGCTCATCAGCGAGACCGTACTCCGCAGCAGAATCGTTCCCATCAAATCCCAGCCGCGTTCGAAACCTTGCGAGGCGGGCAGAGAAATCGTCAGCAGAAACATCATCGGAAGAAACAATCCCACTCTCCGCATCAGATACGCGAGGGGGACACCCGCGAGACTCAAACCCAGATAGGTCACAACGAGCAGAACTCCCAGAATGGGCCATCGTTCGAGCGGAACGGAAATCGCGGTCAGTATGAGGACGATCGCGGTGACGATTTTGATCGATCCGGGAAGCCGATGACAGAGCGACTTTTTGCGAGCGTAACGGTCGAGGTAATCGCTCACGAGGCCGCCTCCAGATCGATTCGTTTCGTCGTTCGCGAAACTCCCCAACCGATCGCGAGAATCGCCAGTACTCCACCGATTCCTGCGAGGGAGACCGAAACCGCCTCCCACCACCGTGATTGTTCCCAGGCCGCGACGGGAGCGGGAACGGCGTAGTCCGAAAGCAAACTCAGTCGGGGAGCCACTCCCATGTCCGAAAACTCAGCACGCTCGCCAACCGCTTCCAATCCATCGGGGCGCGAGGAAGCGAACGGAGCGACGAATGCCGCGATCGCAAGGGTTGCGACACAGCCCGCAGTTACGAAACGTCCCCAGGCGATTTTCGGATCTCGTTCAGTGGTTTGACAGGCCAGCACCAGATCGGGACGAAAATCGACCACTTGTTTTAAGGCGATCACCGAAATCAAAGCGTCTCCGACACCGATCAGTGAATGGAACAGGACCATCAAAGTGAAAATACGAAAGAAATCGAAATCCGAGCCGCTCCACGAGAACCAGAATTCCACCGAAAACAGAAACGAAGCGGCCACCACGCTGAGCCACGACGCGAGCGCCGTTCCGCACAGCAGTCCGGTTCGTTCGTTCCGAAAACACGAATTCACGACTCGAAACAATGCATATCCGCCCCACGCTCCCACGACTCCCATATGCAAAATGTTGACGCCCAGCGCGAGCATTCCTCCATCCGCAAACAGAAAACACTGGACGACCAGCACGAGCGTGATGGCGATCAAGCCAGCCCAGGGACCGAGCACGACCGCTGCCAGAACTCCGCCCATCAGATGTCCCGACACCGGCAGAACGAACAGCGGAAAGTTGACCATCTGTCCGGCAAAAATCAGCGCCGCCATCATCCCCGTCAGAGGAATCGTTCTGGTCCCCAGATCATCGCGCAGACGATGCAGGCTGTATCCGACTGCGCCGAAAGATATCGCGCCGGCAACGGCGCAAACGGCTGGACTGAGAACAGAATCCTGAACGTGCATTGAAATTTCCCATCGTTGATCGAAAAACTCACTTTATCTCTGCCCTGACCGGTTTGCAATTCGATCGTCCGACTGCCATTCTTCCATGCGACTTCCGAATCGAGGATCACATGCCGCGTCCCGAACTTCCTGCCGGACTGCCCCTGACGGACGAGGTCCTTCTAATGCTGGAACTGCGCGCTCATCCCGAACTCTTCACACAGATCGCCGCGCATCAGGGCGGGGAACTCGCCTTGCAGAAAAAACTGCGCGCGACGTTTGCTCCCGATGTCGTCTCCTCTGCAATTCAACTCTCCGAACTTCGCGAACGCGGAAGCATCAAATTTTCTCGAGCCTCGAACATGTGGTTCGATCGAATCGGACTCGAACAGGCCACTCCCGAAGCAGTTGCCGTCCATAAGGCCCGTCGTTTCTCGGGCACGATTCTCGATCTGTGCAGCGGGCTTGGAGGAGATTCGATCGCCCTCGCCGATCATTGCGACGTGACGGCTGTCGATCTCAATCCCGCGGCCTGTCTGCGCTGCTGGTGGAACGCTGAGAGCTACGGAGTTCAACCCAATCTGCAAGTCGAATGCGGAGAGGTTGAACTCAAAGATCCTGGAGTTCATCTGGTGCATCTCGACCCCGACCGCCGCCCAGGTTCGGGGGGACGAACCGTACGTCTCGAAGACGCCGTGCCCGGATTGCCGTTTCTCAAAGAACTGATCCGTAAAGCCCGTGGCGGGGCGATCAAATTGAGTCCTGCCGCAAATTTTATCGGTAAGTTTCCCGATGCCGAACTCGAACTGGTCAGTCTGAACGGAGAATGCAAGGAAGCTACGCTGTGGTTCGGAGAACTTGCCGAACCGGGTCTCTGGCGGGCGACCGTTCTTCCGGCGGGAGAAAGCCTCGCCGGAAATCCGCTCGATGCCTGGTCGGAGACGTCGGAACCCGGTCAGTTCATTTACGATCCCGATCCGGCCATCGTACGTTCGGGAATGATCGAGCTGCTCGCCGAGCGACTGGAATTGTTTCGTCTGGACGACGCCGAGGAATATCTGACCGGACCGAACCTCGTCGAGTCTCCATTTGTAAGAGCGTTCGAAGTGATCGATGTGCTGCCCTACAAAGAGAAAGAACTTCGCCGTTACTTTCGCGGTGCCGAGTTCGGCCAACTCGAAATCAAGTGCCGACACATTCCGGTTCCGATCGAATCGCTCCGCAAGAAACTGCGTCTCGAAGGCGATCAACCGGGAGTTCTGATCGTCGCACGCGTCGCAGGTGCGAGCCGGGCGATCGTCTGCCGGCGAGTTTGAACCGTTTCCAGCAACTGGAGGAGAAGAGTTCTACTGGACAATCTCTGCAACCTCTCGCATGATGAGGGCCGAGATTACATTTTTCACTTTGCGAGCGAGATTATGAAATCGACTCGATGTGCGTTGTCAGTCCTCCTCTTATTGCTCGGATGCAGTCGTTCCGAGTCAACCAATCCGGATGAAGAACGATTCAATCCTCCCGTACTGAAGGCTCCTGCGAAGGATCTTTCGATGGAACCAACCGTCGACGAACTGCTGAAATCCCTGAACGCCAACAAAAACGCACAAGCAAAAAAAGAGGGAGGCAGGATTCGACAACTCTCGCTGTTCGATGCCGGAGTCAAGGACATCTCACCGTTGAAGGGACTGGAACTGACGCTCCTCGATCTGACCAACTGCCCGGTCGAAGATCTTTCCCCACTCGAAGGCATGCCGCTGGAACAACTGTTTCTGCAGGGAACGAAAGTTACCGATCTGTCCCCATTGAAAGGGTTGCCGCTGAAAGTGCTTCGCATGGAAGAAACACCCGTCCAAGACATCGAGCCGCTACGCGGAATGCCGCTTGAGCAGCTCAATCTGATGAAAACAAAAGTAGAATCGCTCGACGCGGTGAATGAGATGACCGTTGGAACACTCTGGATCACGGATACCAACATCTCCGATCTCTCCCCCCTCCGAGGGAAAAAACTGATGTCGCTGGATATCGAAGGATCGAAAGTCGCATCGCTCGAACCGCTGCGCGGAATGACTTCTCTCCAGCGATTGAACATCGCCCGCTCCGAAGTGACCGACCTTTCCCCGCTGGAAGGAATGTCGCTGCAACGCCTGATCTTTACACCCGCCAAGATAGAAAACGGGATCGACGTCGTTCGTTCGATGTCCTCGATCCGAAACATCGGCCCCGATTTCGACACCGCCGGCACAACTACTCCGCAAATCT
>DATKCB010000024.1:0-9920 GCA_035513495.1 Planctomycetaceae bacterium
CAAAGCGGTCCGCGACGAACCGACGTTTGCGTCGTACAATCCTGGAGCACCTCCCCGCGCCGAACCCGAATTCCCGCCCGAACAACGAACCACACCCGACGGCTGGACGGAAGTCGGAGACATCTACACCGTCCCGAAGTCAGCCAAACAAGCCCTGGTCGAACTGAACTATCGCTGGGAGCCGACTGGACAGGTCGAGTGGGAGCATCTGGTCTTCGAAGAGACTGAGCCGCTCCCACCGCGAACAGTCCGACTGGCAACGATTCATCATCGCCCCCAGGCAGGTAAAACACCGAAGGATAAACGGGAGCAATTCGCACCATTGATCGCCGAAGCGGCCAGACAACACGCCGATCTGGTCGTGTTGCCCGAAACTCTGACTTACTATGGAACCGGCCTCGACTTCGCCGCTTGCGCCGAATCGATCCCCGGGCCTTCGACCGAGTATTTCGGATCGCTGGCGAAGCAGCACGATCTGCACATCGTCGCGGGACTGTTGGAACGGGACAAGCATCTCGTCTACAACGTGTCGGTCCTGATCGGTCCCGACGGCAAGATCATCGGCAAGTACCGCAAGGTCACGCTGCCGCGCGGAGAGATCGAAGGGGGCATCGCGCCCGGACACGAGTATCCCGTCTTTGAAACGCGGTTCGGCAAAGTCGGCATGATGATCTGTTACGACGGTTTCTTCCCCGAAGTGGCCCGCGAACTGTCGAACAACGGAGCTGAGGTGATCGCGTGGCCGGTCTGGGGCTGCAACCCGATGCTGGGTGCCGCTCGGGCCTGCGAGAACCACGTCTACGTCATCAGCAGCACCTACACCGACGCATCGTCGAACTGGATGGTCTCGGCCGTGTACGGACACGACGGACAAATCCTCGCTCAGGCCAAAGAGTGGCCCAGCGTCGCCGTCCAGGAAGTCGACCTCAACAAACCGCTCTACTGGCACAGTCTGGGAGACTTTCAGGCACAGATTCAACGGCATCGGCCGGTGGTTCCCGCTGAAGCGAAACAGTCAGATGAGGCGAAACTTACCAGCAGTCCAAAAGTACCGTAGGAGAAATGCATGTTATTTTTATCGAGAGGTTGCTCGATTCTCTTCGCGATTTTCTGTTTTTCTCCTGCGCTGTTCGCCTCTGATACCCCCTTTCGACTCGCCACCTTCGAAGCCGACGTCACGATTCCGCTCGGGCATCGCTGCATGGGGATTCTGCCGACGAAGTCGAAGGCGGTACTCGATCCGCTCGAAGCGCGGGGGTTTGTGTTGCTGAGCGATCAGAAACCGGTCGTGCTGGTCGCGGTGGACTGGTGCGAGATTCGTAACGGTGCCTATGACGAATGGAGAGACGCGCTGGCGAAGGCGGCGGGAACCACACGCGAGCGGGTACTCGTCAGTTCGCTGCATCAACACGATGCGCCGGTCACCGACCGCGAAGCACAACGGCTGCTCGATTCCGTCGGGATGGAACATGAACTATACGATCCAGCATTTCAGGCGGAGTGCCTCAAACATCTGAGCGACGCGTTGAAAGCGAGTTTGCCGGAGGCACGTCCGGTCACGCACCTCGGAATCGGACAGACAAAAGTCGAAGGTATCGCTTCGAGCCGTCGCGTGGTGCTGGAGGACGGGACGATCTCCTGGGGAAGGTACTCAGCCTCGGGTGGTGACGGATTTCACAAGAACGCTCCCGACGGACCGATCGATCCGTTTTTGAAGACAATCACCTTCTTTCAGAACGAGGAGCCGCTCTTGATGCTGCACGCCTATGCGACGCATCCGATGAGCTTTTACGGTCGGGGTGACGTGAGCTCGGATTTTGTGGGCCTGGCGCGGCGGCGGATGCAGCGCGAACATCCCCGCGCGTTTCAGATTTACGTTTCGGGCTGCAGCGGCGACGTGACCGCAGGAAAATACAACGACGGGACACCCGCCGCGCGGGAACTGCTCACGCAGCGACTGTTCGAGTCGATGGAGAAGTCCTGGCAGGCCACAACAAAGCTTCCCCTGACTTCACTGGCGTTTCGAAACGACTCTTTCGATCTGCCGTTCCACGAAGGAGAGGAGTTCCGACGCGAACACCTCGAACGGACGTTGAAGAACGATCAGGCGAAGGAAGGAGACCGGATTCTGGCCGCGATGAGCCTGAGCAGCCTCGACCGAAAAGCCCGGGGGCAGAAGATCGACATGCCCTGTCTCGATTTGGGACCGGCTCAGATCGTGTTGTTTCCCGGCGAGGCCTTCGTCGGATATCAACTGATCGCGCAGGAGATGCGACCAGACTCGTTCGTGATGGGGATCGGATATGGCGAATGCTGGCCGGGTTACGTTCCCACCAAGGCAGCTTTCGACGACAATTTCAATCACGACTGGAGATGGGCGGGACGGGGATCGGAAACGATTATCCGAAAATCACTGGAAGAGGTGTTGCAATCACGTTGACGACCAGGCCAGACAGCGGTGTGAGACAGGTTCTACCCGCAAAAAGCACCCAAACCTCCAAATCGGAAAAATCCTCATACCGTGATCATTCCACGTCGATTCAATAGATAATGAGACGATGTGTATTCCAATCGAATAAAAATCCATGCGATCAATCCATGCAACTGGCAGGAGCGGGGGCATCGGGAATTTCCCGATGCGTTACAATCGAGGTGACCGACACAATCCATTACAATTCATGCGCAAGATGCTCTGCGGTGATGTGAATCTGTAAGTCCTGTGATTCTCCGATGGTATAATCTCTCGTCTGGAAATCGACTTCTCTCTTGACGCGCGGGTATCGCTCCCGAAATTATGAAGTATCCTTTACTTGGCTGGGGAAAACGGATCGATCGAAGCAGGTCGGAGGGATCCGCTGAAGTCGGATTCGAGATGTAATTTTCGATGGTCAGTCGATCTGATTCGGAATCGAAAAATGAATCATTTTGGAGTCGCCGTTCCGAAGTCGTCGAATTGTTTATTTGTTTCACCCTTTTAAATTCTCGCTCCACTAAAAAGTTTATCGACCGCAGGAGTCGGCTCTCATGTATCTGAATTATTGGGAATTGGGAAGGAAGCCTTTCGAAAACGATTTCGATGCCGATTTCTGCTACCCCAGCCAGACTTATCAATCCGCTCTCCTGAAGATGTTGTACGTGGTCGAACAGGGACATGGAGCCGGAATGATGGTCGGGGGGATCGGGTGCGGAAAATCCTACCTGATCGCTCAGCTATCCCGCGAGCTTCCCGAGCAGTTCAGCCCGATCGTCCATATGGTTTTTCCGCAAATGAGCGCCGAAGAACTGCTGGGATACATGGCGGTCGAACTCGGCGTGAATCCTCGAATGCTGGAGGGATCTCCCGGAGGACGGCTCGACAAAATTCTCAAACAGATCGAGTTGCATTTGCAGCAATACTGCATCGGCGGTCAACACCCTGTGATCGTCATCGATGAGGCTCATACCATCGTCGATCCAGAAGTTCTGCAGTGCCTGCAGTTGATCATGAACCATCAACAGCACCCGCAACGCAAGTTCTCTCTGCTGCTGGTCGGTGAAAACGGATTGCTCGCGCCTGTGAAGCGCCTGTCCCAACTCGATGAGCGAATCTCAATTCGCTGTGCGGTCGGGCCGATGACGCGTGAGGAAACCAAGGGTTACATCGAATATCGACTGGTGGTCGCCGGACGGGAGAAGCCGATCTTCACCCCCGACGGAATGAACTGTATCTTCGAACTCTCAGGGGGAGTCCCGAGACGAGTGAATCGCTTGTGCGATCTGTGCCTGCTCGTCGGTTACGCCGAGAATCTGACTCAAATCACCGAGACCGAGGTAGAGGCTGTCTCTGATGAACTGTTGACTTCAGTAGTCGAATAGCCTCTCGAACCGCGATCCTGTCAGGATCCTCCGATCGACATCCATTCGCCACGTGAAGTTCCTCACTTGGATGTCAAAGAACCTGACTTCTGTCTTGAGAGAAAAGTTTCCAGCCTCTCGTCTCTGCTGTTCCCTCAAGCTCCATCAGCACACAGGATCAGACAGGATATTTCATCGAAGTCAGAAGATTTTGCTGACTCAGGTTCAAATCATGCGTTAAACTACAATGATAGTCCTGATAAGAGCCGATTTTCCGATGAGGGGTTTCGTCCGTAATCCATTACTGTGAAATTGCTTGTGGAGAATCGCATTCACTTTGAGAGAGGGCTGGCCTGAGATTGGGTATCGAAAACGAGTCTTTCTCTACTCATAAACCTGTACTTATGGATTAAGCTATCGGGCCTTGCGAATGATTGATTCATCGATTTTTGAAGTGCCGACTCAGGCGGAGGAATCTGAGGGACAAGAGTTCTATCGGGATTGCGGGTATACCGCCCACTACGAACTGGGCGTGACCAATCTGAGGACGAAAGAACTTCAGATCATCCCTCTGAACAAACCCAATTGTCTGATCGGCAGAAATCGTGCCTGCGATGTCACACTGCTCCATCGTGACATCAGTTTTCGCCATTGTTATCTGCAGGTCTTCGGCGATCGCGTTCTGGTCTCCGATCTCGGATCTCGTGTGGGAACGCGATGGGACGGTGAACGCCGGAAATTCGGATGGTTGCGTCCCGGCCGTTCGATCCAGTTGGCCTGTTATTCGCTCAAATTGATGAAAGGGTACGAGTCTTATCCCAGCACCACCGACAGCACTCTTTCGATGAACGACGTGCTCGATGATTATCACGACTATCCGCAAGCGTCTTTGGAGTTGCTCAGTCATAAGACCTACTCCCGAACCGGAAAACTGATCATGATCGATCCGGGAGTGACTTTTATCGGCCGGAGCCGAACCCCGAAAATACGCCTCAAACACGATAGTGTTTCTCACATCCATTCGGCTTGCGTACTGACGATGGGAGGCTTGTGGATTGTCGATCTGCTGGGGCGCGGCGGAACGCTTGTGAATGGAACACCCGTCGAATATGCCCGTTTGCAATGGAAAGATGTTGTGAATATCGGAGCGTTCCATATGATGGTCGATTATGGCATCTCGCAGCCCGTGCGAGGTATCATCAAGGAACTCCGGACTGAGGTCCAGCAGTCGGGATCGTCGAATGTTCTGAATCGACTCGAAGAGGCGGCGCATGCCGAGTGCGAGTCCGACGACGAATCGACGGTCTTCTCCCCGGGAGGTACGAAAAAAGGCGATCAGAATCACAGTGACGAAGCGGCTCGCTGGTCCGAGATTATCGGGGCTCTCAAGGCTGGTGGGTTCGGAGAATAACCTCAGCCAATGCTTTCTGTTTCCGAAGCCCAGACAATTGTGCTGGCGGATGTCGTTCTCGGCTCCGTCGAGTCTGTCTCCCTCGATCGCTGCCTGGGAAAAACTCTACGTCAGGCCATCTGCAGCCCGAGCGAGATTCCTCGCTTCAACAAAGCGCTGATGGATGGGTTCGCAATTTGTGCCGAGGACGTTTCCTCAAAAATCTCCGATTTCCGCGTCCTCGAAATGATCGCTGCGGGGGTTCCCTCCGATTGTGTCGTGAACTCCGGTGAGTGCGTTCAAATTATGACCGGTGCCCCCCTTCCCTCGGGGACCGATGCGGTCATTCCGGTCGAACAGAGCGAGCTGTCGAACGATGGCCGCTCTGTCAGATTGAGGAGTGAAGCGATCCAGTCCGGAACGAACGTCATGCTGCGGGGCACGCTGATGAGCGAGGGCGAGACGCTGCTCGATTCGGGATGCGAAATTCGACCGCAGGAGCTCGCGCTACTTGCCGAAAGCGGGTATGCCGAGGTCCGGGTTGCGACAGCTCCGTCCGTCGCAATTCTGGCAACCGGCGATGAACTGGTCGCTGCCGGTGAACAACCCGGTCCGGGTCAGATCGTCAATTCGAATGCCCCGATGCTCTCGGCTCAAGTCGAAAGATCGGGAGGAGTGCCTCATTTGCTGGGTATTGCGCTCGACCGCCAGGATCACTTGACAGAACTGGTGCAAGCAGGGCTTGAGCACGATTATCTGATTCTCTCCGGTGGCGTCTCTGCCGGAGAGCGGGATCTCGTCCCTGCCGTGCTGGCAGAGTGCGGCGTCATACAGAAATTTCATAAAGTCAATCTGAAGCCGGGCAAGCCGATCTGGTACGGCGTCCGCACAAACCATTCAGGGAATAACACTTACGTATTCGGAACACCAGGAAACCCGGTCAGTGGGATGGTCTGTTTTGAGCTCTTTATCAGACCCGCCTTGCGGAAGTTCCTGGGATTGAAACCCGACAGAATCCCGACGATTTCTGTTCCCCTGAGCCAACCCCATGTTGCTCACAGAGGCCGTCCGACCTATCATCCAGCTCGCCTCCACTGGAAGGAAACGGGAGCGTCGGTCGAACCGGTCCCCTGGAAAGGATCGTCCGACCTGCGTGCGACGACTGCGGCAAACTGTCTGATCTGCTTTCCAGGAGAAGACAGATCGTTCGAAGCTGGCGAAGTCGTCGAAGTCCTTCCCTGGAACGGCACCTGTTTCGAGACCGCCTGATTCACCCGATCTCCACGGAAGGAGAAGTTGGAATGTCAATGGACGTGATGACCAAAGAACACCCCACATTGCAGTCACCGGAACCCGCTCCTCGAAAACAGGCAGCGCGGGATTACGAACCGACAGTGCAGGACATCCTGGCTCGCGCGAAATCGAACCGTCCCCAGGCGAAAGGTGCGTGGCTGTGCGGCGGAGCGACGAGCCTGCTGATGTGGGCTGCCTTCACCCCGCTCGATTGGGGTTGGCTCGGCTGGATCTGCCTGGTTCCGCTGATGATGCTGGTTCGCATCGAACAGCGGACGAGTTGGATGTATCGCGCAGTCTTTCTGACAGGCCTGGTTTACTCGCTGGCCCTGCTCCAATGGATGCCCCTGGGCGACGTTTCCATGTACCCTGCATGGGTCGCTCTTTCGACGTATCTGGCGATGTATTTCCCCGTATTACTCTTCGCGTGCCGAACTGCGGTTCACCGCTTCCGGATTCCGATTTCACTGGCATGCCCGCTGATCTGGGTTGGGCTTGAGTACTTCCGCGCTCATCTCATGACCGGCTTCGCCTGGTATTTTCTGGGACACACTCAATACCGCTGGCTGGAACTCATTCAGATCAGCGATCTGGTGGGCTCGTACGGCGTCTCGTTTGTGTTGGTCATGAGTTCCGCCACCATCGCAGCGCTGGTCCCGCTGTCGGGTTTCCAGAGCTTGAAGCTGGTCCTGCAAACGAAGCTGGAACAAGGCTCGGTGCTGACGCCGAAGAGACCCGCCATTTTGGTCGTGGCAATGCTGGTCGTGTTCGTTTCGGTTCTTGCTTACGGATTTGTACGTCGCGAACAAGCAGAGTTCACGGCCGGCCCGCGAGTGGCTCTCGTGCAGGGAAATTTCGTTTCGTCTCTGAAAGAGGAATCGAACAATCCCGCGAAAATGTTCGCCCTTCACGACCGTCTGACCGGAGAAGCGGTCAAGTATCAACCCGACCTGATTGTCTGGCCGGAAACCACGTTCCCCTGGCCAATCACGCACGTGGAAGCGGGAATGTCAGACGAACAATTGCTCGAACTTGCTCCTCCCTCGGCCAGGATCGATCCCGAGTCCTGGATCAATTTCTGGCGCAGCACGCAGACCGAGCAGAATCTGTTCAATCGCAGCCAGGCTGCCAATGCGGCGCTGATGATCGGAATCTCATCGCATGTGGCGGAAACAGACGGACTGAAAAATTATAATTCCGCCGTGTTCGTCGATCCCGCTGTGGGAATCTCGGGACGCTACGATAAGGTCCATCGCGTTCCCTTCGGCGAATATATCCCGCTCAAGGAAACATTTCCCTTCCTGAGCGTACTCACTCCCTTCCCGGATGATTTCGGGATCGAAGCGGGAACATCGTTCGCGTCGTTCCAATACAAAGACTGGACCTTCGCGCCGATTATCTGTTTTGAAGACACTGTTCCGCACGTCGTTCGCGGAGCGGCCAGAGCAGACGAGAATAGAAAACCGGTCGATTGTCTCGTCAATCTGACGAACGACGGCTGGTTTCACGGATCGAGCGAACTCAATCAGCACCTGATCACATCGATTTTTCGGTCGGTGGAATGTCGCATGCCGCTCGTGCGAGCGGTCAATACGGGGATTTCCGCATTCATCGACGGAGACGGAGCCGTGATCGAACCCGAACAGTTTATCGACGATGACGGACAACACCGGAAATCCATGACGGACGCCCGAGGACGGTTTCACAAAAACCTCAACGCGCTGCTCGTTCAGGCAGTACCGCTCGACAACCGAAGAAGTGTCTATCTCGCAACGGGCGATTGGTTTGCCGGAACCTGTGGAGTTGCTGCGTTGTTTGCGGTTCTCTCCGGTATTTTCTGGAGAACTCCCTCGCAGCCCGTGACGCCGGAAGAAAATCAGTCATAATAAAGAACCATGCGAAGTTTGGTGTGACTGGAAATTCTGTTCTCCCGACTCCGCGATTCAGGTTCTTTGGTTCTTCATTAAACGATGTTCGTCGATCGCGTCAAAATTCACTGCTTTGCCGGCAACGGCGGTGATGGTTGCTCTTCGTTCCGCCGCGAAACTCACGTTCCGCGCGGCGGACCCAATGGGGGCGACGGCGGGGATGGCGGAAGCATCATCGTCAAAACGGACGAGAACATTACCAACCTCGCCCATTTAACGGGTCACGCGCACTGGCGAGCCGATCGAGGCCGGCACGGTGAAGGGAGTCTCAAAACCGGTAAAAGCGGCAAGGACGAGTACATCATCGTTCCCCCTGGGACGATCGTACGAGATCTCGCAACGGGTTTCGTGCTACGCGATCTCAAGCATGTGGGCGAATCTGTAATGGTTGTCAAAGGCGGCCGCGGCGGTCGCGGCAACAAACGTTTCGCGACTGCGACACACCGCGCTCCCCGTGAATTCGAACGCGGAGAAGCAGGTCAAGAACGTGAAATACTCCTCGAACTGAAGCTGATCGCGGATGTCGGTCTGGTCGGGAAACCGAACGCCGGAAAATCGACGCTGCTCAGTCGAATCTCCCGAGCCGAACCGGAGATCGCCGATTATCCGTTCACCACGAAATACCCTAACCTCGGGCTGGTCGAACTCGATTACCGACGGCAGTTCGTGATGGCCGACATTCCGGGGCTGATCGAAGGAGCGCACGCAGGAGTTGGTCTCGGACACGAATTTCTACGACACGTCGAACGCACCAAAGTCCTGGTTCATCTCATCGAACCGATGCCGATGGATCAAACCGATCCCATCGAAAACTACCAGACCATTCGTAGAGAACTCGACCTCTACAACCCCAATCTGTCGCTGAACCCGGAGATTGTCGTCATCACCAAAAGCGAACTCCCCGACGCCGCACCGACTCGCGAACTGCTCGAAGAAGCGATCGGCAAGCCGGTCCACATCATCTCCGCCGTCACCGGCGACAACCTCGAAAAATTGACGGAACTCATCTGGCAGACACTGGAAGAGTGGGAACAGTAATCACGTGAAGCAGGTTTTCAACCTGCTTTGAATCAGCGTTGCGGAGTTTCTCCGTTGAGAGCGAGAGCGTCAACAATGTTACCAGCAGGTTGAAAACCTGCTCCAACAGACTCCCTCAGATCAGACCCGGTATCGGCTCGTATTGCTCAATCTGAGAGAGCAGCGGGCGGGGCACTCCACGCGTTACACGAAGTTGTCCGATGTCGAACATCGAATGCATCACAGTCGACATCAGGTGACTCGTCGTCACAGGCTCGCTCGCAGGCACGTCGTTGCCGCGCGAAGACTGCCCGACAACCTGACCGACCTTGAGCCCGCCTCCCGCCAGCGCGAGCGTACACAGCCGGGGCCAATGATCGCGGCCGCCGCGAGAGTTGACCTTGGGTGTACGTCCGAAGTCGCCAGTGATGATGAGCAGCACTTTTTCGGACATTCCC
>DATKCB010000025.1:0-4145 GCA_035513495.1 Planctomycetaceae bacterium
TCCTCGTCAGTAAATTTATCGTGGATGCAATAGACAGTCTCGATCTCTCCCGAAGGTAAATAAATGGCAGTGCAATAGGCTTTGTCCTCTGAGCTACTATCGTCGATCATCAATCTGTCTTGCTTCCATCTCGGCGACTCAAACCGATAGGGATTCGGTGGCTTGACAGTCTGTTCCGCAGAGGGAACGGGAGGGGCGTCACGGAGTGCTCGAATAATCGCATCATCTGTCTCGGCCGCGAAAAATTTCACCGAGCTATCTGCCATCAAGAGGTGTGCTCCTCCGCCAAACCATCCGTGATCGCTGTCTGCGCCGGGTCGAGGCCATTCCAGCGATGTCCAGTTGTAGGGAGACCCGAACGGCCACCAGTCCTGAAACTGCTCGGTCATTAACCAGGTTTCGGAACTCCCATTTTCCATCTGCTCGAACGACACAGAGCTGTTTCGATGGAGCAGGTTCTGATTCCCGATGTAGTGACTGGGAGCAAATCCTTCCGGAGAGTTTTGCATGGGAATTTTTGGGTTCTCCGATCCATAAGGTATTTGTTTGAACAAATAACTGTTGACAGGTGCATCCCAGGGAGAACTGTGATCGATCATCGAATAATAGGGGGACGCCTCCATGAAAGGCCAAACGGCGGACCCCCAACCGTGAAACGCAGTCCCGTCTTCACCAAATACACCGCCGGGCGGAAAACAATTAAAGACATCATGGTAATTGTGAAACGCCAGTCCGAACTGTTTCAGGTTGTTCTTGCTGGAACTTCTTCGAGCCGCTTCGCGCGCCTGTTGGATCGCAGGTAGCACGAGCGCAATGACCATCAGCACCACCAACCCTGCCACTATCCAAGGGATCCAGCGTCGCCAGGGGATTTCTCGTGCGTTCATGGTCGCGGCTCCCGCTGAAATTGGAGTCGTCTCAGGATAAGTGAGGCATTGCGCTGCAAGATTACCATTCCAATATTTCTAGTTGCTCAGTCTCAAATCAGGTATCGATGCTCGAATCTGTTCGTGAATCTCATCACTCATTCTACCCGAGAGATACTTTAGAGCCGGGAACTCTTTCAGACGTTCGATGCCTTCTGAACTGAGTGCGATTACTCCAACGGTCAGATTTGCCAGTTTTTTGTTCCGCAGCAATACGTCCAGCAATTCATCATCGAGCGACATTTCCAAACGCATTGTAGTAATTTCGGGAAACTCATTGAGAAGATATTTCACATCGTCCGTGACGAGTTCGACCCCGTAATTTCCATTATCAAACTGAACGTACGCGGTATCGAATTCTCCAGCAGGAGTAATCAAGACGCGGCAATACGTGTCGTCAGTCTTGTCGTTTAACTTGAGCGATTTCCATTTCCACGGAGGCGACTCAAACCGATACGGGTTCGGAGTTTTCTCGATGGCGTCTGACTCTGGCAAGGCGGGAGCCTCGCGATAAGCCCGTATGATCTTCGGATCAGTCTCGGACTCTAAATACTTCACCGCGCCATCGGCCATCAGGATATGAGCCCCTCCTCCCGACCATCCATTCTCGCTGTCCGCCCCTGGCCGCGGCCATTCCAACGGTCCCCAGTTGTAGGGAGATCCCCACGGCCACCAGTCCTGTAACTGGTCCGTGAGCAGCCAATTGTGAGCGAGACCACCCTTCATGTCTTTGAACGACGACGAACTGTTGCGATGAAATAAGTTCTCATTCGCGATGTAATGACCGGGAATAAAACCTTCAGCGCTCGATTTCATCGGAATATTCGGGGACCGGAAAATGGAATACTCGAATTTGAAGATGTGACTGTTATGCGGGGCATCCCAGGGAGCGTCGTAATCGATCATATCAGAATAGAATTGTGCTTCAATATATGGCCACATGACCGGTCCCCAACCATGTAAGGCAGATCCGTCCTCACTGAAAGTTCCGCCTGGCGGGAAGCATTTCAAGGTCTCGTGATACGTGTGAAATGCCAGTCCGAGTTGTTTCAGGTTATTTTTGCTCTGACGTCTTCGAGCAGCTTCTTTTGCCCGCTCAATCGCAGGCACAATCAGTGTGATTCCCAGCAAAAGCAAAATTCCGACGACAATCTTCGGTATCCAGCGTCGCCAGGGGATTTCTCGTGCGTTCATGGTCGCGGTTCCATTGAAATCGTCGTGGCGTGTTCAGCCGTCTCGGCACCAATATCTTAACCCGATCGCCTCATGGAATGTAAGATGGGCACTCCTGCCCGTCGGGTAGAACGTACGACGGGAACATTTTCCCGTCGATCGGATCTGCTGTCGGTTTGGACGGGAAAAATGTTCCCGTCCTGCATTTTCGACTATTGTCGGTCGCGGCAAGCGTCCCCATCGTACAAACGCAACAGGTTGACCTACTCGATTGACGAAATGCCTGCTATTCTTGAGTGGCTTCTGACACTCATTCGAAAAGGTCTGGTTTGATGCGATTTCCAGGAATGAACGGACTCGTTCTGCTGCTCCTCGCTGCCGCCAATCCGCTGCCGGCTCAAGACGATTCCGCGGACAAAAAATACAAACTCGCGGAACGCTCCGAAGACTCCCGCCCCTTTGCGGTCGATTACACGCTCGATGTCTCGGGGGTCCTCTCCGAACAGGTGGCCAGCGACGACACGAAAACGTTTCCGCTCAAAAGCAAGGCCGTGCTGCAATACACCGAGCGGCGGCTTCCGTCCGCAGGCCGGGATGCCGCGTCCCTGCGTGCGCTGCGTTTTTTCGACAAGCACGAAACCGACGTCACCGTCGAAGCACACAAAACCGAACTGCGGCTTCCACCCGACAATCGCCTGTTCGTCGTTCAGGGACGCGATGATGAACTGCTCTATTATCCTCCCGCAAAACTCCTCTCGGCCCGCTTGCTCGAACAGTTGCGGATCCCGTTCGATACGCTCTCTGCCTTGAGTCTGCTCCCCAAAACTCCGGTCGAAAAAGGAGAGACCTGGACGCCGGATACCTGGTGTCAGCAGGTCGCGACGGGCATCGAAGCGATCCTCAAAAGCGAGTTCACCTGCACGCTCAAAGAGGTCCGGGGCGAGATCGCCTTTATCGACATCAAAGGGAAACTCTCGGGAGGACGCTTCGGAGCCTCGGCCGAACTCGAATTCGAAGGGGGTTACGAGTTCGATCTGGTCCAGAATTATCTGCGCGATCTGCACGTCACGCTGAAAGACAAAAGTACGATCAGTCCCGTCTCTCCCGGACTCGACATCGCGGCCAACATTCACTTCACCCGCAAGCCGGCGAAACCTCATCCGCAACTGACCGATGAACTGTTCGCGAAAATCCCGCTCGATCCCGCGCCGGAACGCCTTTTGCTTCACTTCGATTCGCAATGGGGAACCCGCTTTCTGCACACCCGCAACTGGCACATCATTCCGGGGCAGTACGTTGTTCTGCGGCTGCTCGAAAGCGGCAGTCTGATCTCGCAGGGCACGATGATGCAGTTGCCCAAAATGCCCCCGGGTGAGCACAACGATCTGAAAGTCTTCCAATCCGACATCCGCAAATCGCTCGGTGAACGCTTGCGGGAGATCCGCTCAGCGGAAGAAATCCCCACCCGCGACGGCCGGTTTCTGTATCGCGTGACGGCCGTCGGAAAATCGAACGGACGCGAGATGATCTGGCGGTACTACCTCTGCGCGAACAGCGACGGCCGGCAGGTCTCGTTCGTGTTCGCGACGGAAGAAGAACTGCTCGAAGACCTCCGCGACCGCGATCTGAACCTGATCGCGACCCTTTCCTGGCCAACCCAAGCCGGACCGACCAAGGCAGAATGAGCCGCTCACTCGGTGCTGATGGTCCGGTTCGGGACAACAGTCAGGGGGCGGGGGCTTTCCGGGCGATCGCAGCGTCGATCGCTTCCCAGAAATCACGTCGCATGCCCTCCGCGTCGATCGCCGCGAACACCGTGACCCGTCGGGGATTGTCGGAGAACTGCTCGACCTTCCCGGCATTGTGGATGATCGGCGCGCCGACGACGACCCGGGTGGCGAGTTTCGGGCGCAGCACCGCCTCGATCAGGGCGAGGTCCCACATCGTCTTCGTCTCCCGGTTGGCCGTCCGGGGGAACGTCTCCCAGCGATCGACCAGCAAGTCCCAGACGCCTCCCCGCCCCTTCAGGTGCTCATCCACTTCTTT
>DATKCB010000026.1:0-4009 GCA_035513495.1 Planctomycetaceae bacterium
TCCCTTCTCGATAATAAATCGTGACAAACTCCCGGTCGGTGTACTCCGCAAAGGCAACCGCGCTCCCGTCGGACGAGATCGCGAGCCGATGCGGCTTGAGGCGGTTCTCGAGTGGCCAGGTTCGGACAACTTCCCGCGTCCCGAGATCGAACAGGGAAAGCCGCCCGAGACCGACCGCCGCGAGAAACCGGCCGTCCGCCGAGCACGCCGCATTAAGCCACGGCGGATCGGCGGGAGCGAACGTTTCGATGAGCTTTCGCGTCTTCAAATCCCAGACCGATATCTCTCGACCCGTCACATACAAACGATTCTCCAACCCTGTCGCAATGTCGGAGTAACCGGATGCGGGATCCAGCTCCCAGCGCGTCGCCTCGAGATCGGGATGCCAGATGTGGACTGCCCCGTCTCGGCCCCCCGAAATCAGACCCCGCCCGTCGGCCGTCCCCGTCAACGAAAGAACTCGTCCCTGATGCGCAACCCAGCGCGGAGGCCGGCCGATGACGGACGTCGATGATCCGTTAACCGAATCGGGAACGGGATGAAGCTGGATCGCTCCGCCGCGATCGGCCGTCGCCAGCCAACGGCCGTCGAAGCAGAACGCGAGGGCTTCGATGCCGTCAAGCTGTCGGGCGAGTCGGGTGTGGCGGCCAGTCTCAGTCTCGATCAGACAGAGATCTCCGTCGATGTTGCCCCCTGCGATCAGTTTTCCATCCGGTGAAAATGTGACGCAGACCATTCGACCCCCGCCTGGAGCGATCCGATGGAGCAGTTCGCCGCTGTCCGACTTCCAGAGACACAGGGAGCTGTCGCTGCTGGCCGTCGCGAGGAAGCGGCCGTCGGGTGAGAATGAAAGTCGTTCGAGTTCACGCTGGTGTCCGCCGCTGTAATTTATCAATGGTTCACCGCTCTCGACATCCCACAGTTTTGCGAGACCTTCATCACCGCCCGAACAGAGCCGAAGCCCGTCTCGGGAGAACGCGACGTCATTGGCCTGCCCTTCGTGCGCGGGGATCGTAATGAGCAGTTCGTTCGCGGCGACGTTCCAGACTCGGAGCGATCCGTCGGAGCAGGCTGCTGCGAGTGACGTTCCGTCGGGAGACCAGGCGAGGCCGTTCACCGACTCGGATGGAGGCGTCCAGTGACGGTATCTTTCCCAGTTCGCAGTTTGATACAGAGTGACCGTTCCTGCCTCCGATGTGATCGCCAGCCATCGGCCGTCGGGAGAGAGCTCCACATCCTCGACCCAGCCGAATTGTTGGATCACCGTCTGCCTGGGCTGCACGACTTGCTTCTGATAAAAGTAATATTCAAATCCGCGCGGGTGGTTCCCGCTGCTCTCGCCGGAATTTCGTTGCAGCAGTTCTTCCGCCCGCGACACGTCCTGGTTCGCGATCGCGTCAGAAACGAGCTTCATATCGGCTGTGTACAGCAGCGTCTCGAACAAATCCCGCGCCTCGCGCGCATCCCGCGCGTGCTGTTCCGCCGAGGATTGTGCCAGGTTCGCGTCGTCGGCGGCTTCGAATGCCTTGGTGGCGTAAATCAGACTGACAACGGTCCCCGTGATCGCCGTCAACAGCACAAGGCTGACGGTTGTCAGCAACCCCTTGTGCCGCCCGGCGAACTTCTGCAATCGATACGCCACAGACGGCGGACACGCGTTGACCGATTCATTATTGAGATAACGCTGAATGTCCCGCGCCAGGGTGCTGGCCGATTCGTACCGCCGCGTGCGATCCTTTTCCATCGCCTGCAATACAATCCAGTCCAGTTCCCGTCGCATCGAGAGCGAAAGCTGGCGCGGATCGGTCTGACGACGACTGGAAATCGTCGCTGAAAGTTCGCGGGTGAGACTGCTGACTTTCTGGCTCGGACGGAGCGGCTCTTTTTCGCAGATGATCCGCCGCAACTCGATCGTACCGACGCTGCTCAGTTTCGATTCGTCGAACGGAGTGGTCCCCGTCAGCAGTTCGTAGAGCACCACTCCCAGCGAGTACACATCGCTGCGAGTATCGACATCGAGGCTGGGAATCTCGACCTGTTCGGGACTCATATAGAGCGGCGTACCGACCAGTTGTGCGAACCTCGTGTGAACCGCCTGCTGTGAAAGTTGCGGATCGGTCGCTTTGGCGATCCCGAAGTCGATCACCCTCGGCACCGGACCGTCATCCTGAAGCTCGACCAGCACGTTCGATGGCTTCAGGTCTCGGTGAATGATTCCCTTGAGATGGGCATGTTGCACCGCGCGGCAGACGGTCACGAACAATTCCAACCGCTGCCGAAGATCGAGCCGGTGCCGATCGCAGTACTCCGTGATCGGGATCCCCTTGACGAGTTCCATCACGAAGTAGGGCCGACCGGACTCGGTCGTTCCGCCGTCGAGCACTTTGGCGATGTGGGGATGCGACATCATCGCCAGTGTCTGCCGTTCCGCTTCGAACCGGGCGATCACCTCCTTCGAGTCCATCCCGGGTTTGATGATTTTCAGGGCGACCTCGCGGCGGACCGGTACCGACTGCTCGGCCAGGTAAACAACCCCCATTCCCCCCTCGCCGAGTTGCTCGCGAATGGTATAGGGACCGATCTGAGTACCGGTCGGTTCGTATTGCCGCGTCGATGCGAAAGGACGCGGAAGTTCGATCGTCCGGACGGCGCGATTCAGAAATCCTTCGGCGGTAGAGTGGGCCTCCAGCAGCGAGTCGACTTCAGCCCGCAATGTGTCGTCGTCTCCGCAGGCACTCCCGAGGTAGGCAGTTCGCGCTTCGGCAGTGTCGAACGCGAGCGCCGACGCGAAGACCTCTTTGAGATAACTGCTTTGTTCGGGCATGACTCAAAACTTGAAGGACATCGTCTCTGTATACGTATTGGGCCGGAAACAGGCTTCGGAATTTTCCCGAAAATTTCGAGAAATCCAGAATCTTTCCGACAGACTCGCGAAGCTCATGTATTCCCGTGCAGTGAGCGAAACAGCCAAGCCTCCGCAAACGACCAATCGCGATGCGCCGTGCGAGCAGGAATTCCAAGAGCTTCCGCAGCGTCCTCGATCGTCAATCCGGCGAAGACCCGGAGCTTCACGATCGCCGCCGCTTGCGGATCCGAATCTTCCAACCGCTCGAGCGCGTGATCGAATTCGACCATGTCTTCGAGAGGTAACGCGATCTCGGTGCCCAAAATTCCGAGGCATTCCTCGCGCGGATTCCCGTCGCGTTCTCCCGACTCGCGCCGGCGAACCTGTTCGAGCAGAATCCCCCGCACCGCTTCGGCTGCCTCAGAAAAAAAATGCCCCCGATGCGGCCAGTCGTCTCCGTTCGAGAAGCCGACAAGCTGCCGATACGCTTCGTGAACGAGTTCCGCTCCGTGGAGAGTCTGTTCGTTTTGTGCCACCGCCGGAGTTTGCGCGACAAGGTTGCGAAGTTCCGCTTCGATCACCGACCGCAATTGCGTCGATGCTTGGGGATCTCGCGCCTCGATCCGGCTCAGGATTTGGGTGATGTCAGACATGCGGAACAGTCTACCGCAAGCTTCGATTCAAAGCGAGATTCTGCATTCTCCGCACCCGTCCTCAAAGTTGCCCCGGATTCACCAGACCCCTTGGAGCGTTTCTGTTTCTTTCACCTTGAACGGGAACTGTTCGCTGGAAGGATGGTCGGCGATCCCGGCAAGTTCCCGGAGAGCGAGGTGAATCTGTTCGGGCCGCACGCGAATTCCGTTCTCGGCATCTGTCCCGAGCGTCTTCGGATCGAGCGGCACGGCAAACTGTCCTTCGTCGGTGGTGCCGATCACGCGATTCCCGCGAATGCCGGGTCCGAGAAACGCGATCGATCCGATCGACCAGTGATCCTTGCCGTCCCCGTTGTTGTAGTTCGGTGTACGTCCCATCTCACTTTGCAGGATCAGAACCAGTTTCTCGCGAATCTGCAGTTCTTCAGCGCGTCGGAGCAGGTAATCGATGCTGGCCAGAAATCGGGGGATCAGCTTCATCTGGTCTTCGTCGTTTTTCTGATGACTGTCG
>DATKCB010000027.1:0-2964 GCA_035513495.1 Planctomycetaceae bacterium
GAAATCCCCACGACGAGCGCGAGAAATCCGATGAACGTGGCGATGTCGAGGGGCGAGAGGTCGAGCGCGGTCTCGGGCATGGAACGGATTCGCTGTCAAGGAGTGAGCGGGACGAAAGATGTAAACCGACGCAAGCGGTACGGAGTTTACTGGAAGCGAACGCGACATCCCAGCGCGGAATCCGGAAAACGTTCAGGCTCCGAAGCCCCCGGCACGGTTCGCGGCCGCAACCCAATCGCCTCGACTCGAAAGATCCCGAATCACCTTTCACTCTTCTTCTTTCGAGTCTTTCACTCCAAAACTCTCCGGCGTCATGGTAAACGTCTGCAGCCAGCCGGCGATCATTTCGAGGACTTCGAGTCGTTCCGGTTCGTTGTGCAGTTCGTGAAACAAGCCCGGCCACAATTTGAAAAGGCACGAAGATTCCACGTTCTCTGCGAACTCCCGGGAAGCCGCGGACGAAGTGATCGCGTCGAAGGACCCGTGCATCAGGAGCAGAGGAAGCTCCAGCTCCCGAGCGTGAACGAGCGCCCATTCACCTGCATCGAGCGTTTCGACCGCCAGGCGGGCCGAAATGACCGAGTGATTGAGCATGTCGGTTTTGTATGCCTGGACGACTTTCCGATCGTGGGAAAGTCCGCGGGAATCGATCCCCATCGGCAGTCTGAACGCGGGGCAGATTCGATAGCAGGTGTGCGCGAAGAGTCGTTTCCAGAGCGGCGGCGTTTTCGTCGGACGAAGCAGCGGGCTGGTGATCACCAGCCCCGAAAGCGCCGGTTTTCGGCGGAGAGCGTAGTTCAGAACGACGTTTCCGCCGAAACTGTGTCCGTACAGAAACAGTTTCGAATCGACCATATGCGCTCTGAGCCGCGAGACAAATTCATCGAGATCATCCAGCAGCAGGTCGTAACTCGAGACGTCGCCGCGTCTCCCGGCCGTTCGTCCGTGTCCTCTCTGATCGTACGCCGAGACCCGATAACCGGCACGACAGAGATAGTTTGCCACGTCGGCGTAACGTCCCGAATGTTCGCCCATTCCATGCACGATCCCGATTTCCGCCGTGACCGATTCACCCGCTTGCCAGGTTCGCGCAAACAGTTCGTGACCGTCTTTTCCGGTCAATTCGAGAGGTTTTTCCTGAAATGAGGAGTCCACTGAAAAATCTCCTCAGACTCAAACAAGGTTGATTGATTCCAAATCATTTTGCTACTCTTGACGTGTTATGTTAAAGTGTAGCATCGGTTTTCATCGTTTGAGAGAAAACTCCGTTCGCGTGAGCGGTGCCGAGCGATTGCCGAATAATCGAACCTCCCGTAGAATTCGAGGGAACCCATCATGGAAGTCAACGGTCCCAGTCCGATTCGACCTTCTCTCCCCGTCCAGCCGACCCAGCAGGCCGCGGAAATCCAGGGAACCACTGGAACGGAGTCAGTCGAACCGCAAGATGAACTCGAAATCTCTCCCGCCGCGCGGATGATGGAAGAACTCGACCAGGTGTCCGAACTCCATCAGGCCCGGCTCGATCGGATCAAGGAAGAGATCGAAAACGGTACGTACGAATCTCCCGAGAAGCTCGAAGCGGCTCTCTGGAATCTGATGAAGCAAATCGAATCCGAATAAGCGCGCAGGGGAGTTTTCCCAATCTGCTGTTCCGCAGGGCGGACGTCAGCGTCCGCCGAAATTCAATCTCAAATCTGATGCTCTCAACTGTTTTCGAAGAGCCTCCCGGAGTGGTCGATCCACCGATCGATCGTTTCAAGGAGGTTGGAGTCTGTTGTGAAAGAAGTGAGTTCTGTCGATGTTGCTGTGAGTCCCGTCGAGAAATTTCAGGAATATCTCGCGACGAAAGATATGCGTCTGACGCGCGAACGGATGAATTTTGTCGAGGAAGTCTTCTCCTCGCACGAACACTTCGATGCCGATCTGCTGATCGAGCGGGTTTCCCGCCGTAAGGACGGGCGTTCCGTCAGCCGTCCGACGGTATACCGCACGCTGACTTTGCTAGAAGAAGCCGGGTTGATCCGCAAAGTGGCGAGACAATCCGGACGGGATGTCTACGAGCACGACTACGGTTACGCCCAGCACGATCATTTCATCTGTTCCCGGTGTGGCGAACTGACCGAATTCTCCAACGAACGCATTCGTGACGTGGTCGAAGAAATCGCCGCTGAATACGGCTTCCGGCTGTCTCATCATCGGCTCGAAGCGCACGGCATCTGTGCCGAATGCAGCAGTCCCCCGCGCCGCAGTCATCGCAAACTCGACATGATCTGATCGTTCGTGCGAACGGTGGACTCGCCCATGAACGATCTCGATCTCCTGCTCGATGACGGTCCGCTCATCGCCGTGAATAAACCGGCAGGAATTCCCACGCAATCTCCCACACCTCCGTCGCTCGATCATTCCGTACGAGAGTGGATCAGGCAGGAAACCGGGAAACCGGGCCAGGTCTATCTCGGAATCCCCCACCGTCTCGATCGGCCGGTTTCGGGAGTCGTCACGTTCGCACGCAACTCGAAATGCGCCGCTCGTCTCGCCGAGCAGTTTGCCGAGCGGCAGGTCAAAAAAACGTACTGGGGTCTGCTGGAGGGCGTGCTTCCTCAGAAACGGGGAATGCTCGTCGATCGGCTCCGCAAAAATCCGCTTTCGAAAAAAACGGAAATCGTCGATGACGAAGACGAACTCGAAGGGACGCAAGAAGCCCGCCTGCTCTATCGAATTCTGGAAACATTTTCCGAGCACGAATCCGGACCGCGCACGCTCGTCGAGATCGAACTGATTACCGGTCGCATGCACCAGATCCGAATTCAGTTCGGATCGCGAGGATTTCCCGTGGTGGGGGATACTCTGTACGGCAGTCAGACCCAGCTCGAACCACTCGATCGAAACGACGACGGGTCGCGTCCGATTTTCCTGCATGCGAGGGAACTCAAACTCCAGCATCCGATCCGCTACGACGAACTC
>DATKCB010000028.1:0-4006 GCA_035513495.1 Planctomycetaceae bacterium
CAAAGAGGAGACAACAGATGGCAGACGTACGTTCGGGAGCGGTGACGCTCAAAGGAAATCCAGTCGATTTGGCCGGTGCCGCGTTGTCGGTTGGCGCTTCGGCTCCAGAATTCTCCCTGCAAAATCAGGGGCTGGGGGAAGTCACGCTCGCCGCTTCGGCGGGAAAGACGCGAATCATTACCACCGTCCCCTCACTCGACACCCCCACGTGTCATAAGGAAACCAAAACTTTCAACGAGAAGGCCGGCTCGCTGAATAACGTCGAAGTCCTCGTGGTCAGCATGGATCTGCCGTTCGGACAAAAAAGGTGGTGCGGAGCGGAAGGGGTCGAGAACGTCACGACATTGTCAGCCCATCGCTGTACGAAATTCGGTGAAAATTACGGTGTCCTGATCAAAGGTGGTCCGCTCGATCGCTGCCTGGCACGAGCGGTCTTTGTCGTCGACGGTGACGGAAAGGTCAAGTACGCGGAATACTGTTCCGAGATCGCCAATGAACCGAACTACGACGCGGTGTTGGCTGCGGCGAGTGCGTAGAGTCTGATCGTTGCTCAAAGAGATCATTCGTTTAACGGCAAGCCGAGAAAGCGTTGTTGATCCAGGTCGTCCGATTTGAAAACGCCGACGCCTGCGGCTTGCCGTTAAACGTTTTTTATTGGGGTGTTGCTGTTTCAATTCGAAACGCAATATAACCCCTGATTCGTCCGCAGGTAGATTTTTCCGTCGACGAAGGCAGGCGTCGAGTTACTGCGTTCGCCGAGTTTGTTGCTGACGACGACTTCCAGTTTTTCGGGGTTCGGTTTGATGACGTGGGTCGTGCCCGCCTGATCGGTCGCGTAGAGCAGTCCATCAGCCAGGATCATCGATCCCCAAAAGGCAGTTCCCGGAACTCGATCTTCCCACTTGGTCTCTCCCGTTCGGATGTCGAGACATTGGACCGCAATCTCACCGGCCGTTGGAAGATAGGCAAATTGACCGATGATGACTCCCGAACCGATCCGCTGGGGGTTTCGCTGGGCAACTCTCCATAACTGGTTGGAAGCGGTGACGTCTCCTTCTCCTCCAAGACGAAACCCCATTCCCGCACGCTGAAATCCACCAAGCATGATTCCGATCTCGTCACCAATCAGGGGATCGGAATAGGACAGATCCTGAATTCCCGTGCAGAACCATAAGATTTCCCCTGTGGACGGTTCGTAACTGACAACGCGGGTCGGCATCGCGCAGATGATCTGAGTTCGTTCGCCGATTTTGGCGATCTGCGGAGTGGACCACGATCCGATCCAGCGGGCCTTCTCTCCATCGGGACCTGCTTCACCGAGATTCCCTCCCGGTTCGGGCGTTTCCCAGAGCGTCTTGCCGTTTTTGACATTGAGTGCGGTCAGATAGGTTTGTACCCCAGGTCCGATGTTCAGGATCACCATGTCTTCGTAGATGATCGGAGAGGAACCGTATCCCCAGATGTGGTGGATCGGTCCGACCTCTTTCTTCCAGACTTCATTGCCTGCGTGGTCGTAACAGAAAATCCCTGCGGATCCGTGCCAGACCACCACGCGCTCATCATCGACGGCGGGAGACGAGCCACAGTAGGGATTCGTCTTGTGCGTCGGTTCGGGCTGAAGATGATCGACCGTCTTGCGCCAGAGTTCCTTACCCGTCTTTGCATCGACGCAGAACAGATGCCGCTGCTTTCCGTTGTTTTCGGCACAGGTCAAAAAAACTTTCCCTCCGCTCACGACGGGGCTGCTGTTCCCGGCATCGGGGAGATCTAATTTCCAGACGATGTTCTTATCCTTGGACCATTCCGTCGGATAGCCGGTTCCTTCTGCCCGTCCGCGAAATTCGGATTGTACGCGGCCTCGAAACGCGGGCCATTCGGCTGCGGAAAGCATCGTGGGAAGCATCAGACACAATAAGCAGAGCATTCGAAGCGCCATGATTTCTTCTCCCCCCTCAAGTCAAGGCAATGGTTTTTATTCGGTTTCCGGACGGGGTTGTCCACCCCATCCGAGTTTGCGGTGCAACGTTCGATAATAACTGTGATCTCTCAGCCGAGCCAGTTGAAAACAGACCGGGGCGCGCCGAATCACGATTTCATCTCCCGGGGAAACGGGCGAGTGTACCTGTCCGTCGATCACGGCGGTAACTCCTGCGGAGAGACTGGGAAACGAGAGCAGCAATTCGCAGTCGGCGCTGTCGACCAGCGGGCGATTGGTGAGGGTGTGCGGACAGATCGGTGTCACCACGATCGCATCCAGAGTCTGTCTGAGCACCGGACCTCCCGCCGACAAATTGTGAGCGGTCGATCCGATCGGGGTGCTGACAATCAAACCGTCCCCTCCAAACCGGGCGACCTTGCTGCCGTCGATGAACAGATCGATCTCGATCATGCGGAGCGACGCGCCGGCAACGACCGCGAGTTCGTTGAGAGCCAGATGGCACTGTTCGGTGCCGTCGGAATGACGATGGACGCATTCGATCATCAGATGATCGACCACCTGAAACTCGCGGCGGCAGATGGCGGCCACGTTCTGTCGAAAATCTTCGGGTTGCAGATCGGCGAGAAACCCCAGACGTCCCAGGTTGATCCCCAGAATCGGAATCTGACGGCGTCCCAGAAACCGGGACGCGTGCAGAATCGCTCCATCCCCTCCCAGCACGATCAACAGATCGGCGGCAACAGAGTCGGCATCGGATTCGGGCGTCAACGCAGGCCGACACAGCAGAACGTCCGCGTGCGCAGACAATGCCCGTTCGATCTCATCCCGGACACGGGAGATTCGATCCGATTGTTCGCGCGAGAACAGGGCGATCCGCAGGGTATCAGTTGGCATTGATCATCTCGAATTTTAATTCTCCAACCTCGAGGCTGGAGCGACTCTCTCAAGAGTGTGAATGAACCGGGCAGAATTCTCAACGTGAAATCGAATTTCAGTCCGATTCACCGTACGGTCAGAACAGACTCGACTGGTCGTCGGTTGGCTCTTCCGTTTTTTTCTTGCGACGCCCCGCCGATTGTTTGTTCTGCTGCAGCGTGGAAGTTGCGTCGAAATCTTCGAGCTTCGGATTTCCTTGGGCATCGACGTCGGTCAGGATTTTGATTCGCTGCTCGGCCTGTTCCAGCGAGGCGTGGCATTGCCGGATCAGGCGGACTCCTGCCTCAAATTTCTCCAGCGATTCTTCCAGACCGAGCGCACCCGCTTCCAGTTCCTGGCCGATCTGCTGGATCTGTTCGAGCGCTGCTTCGAAGGGAACGGATTCTGCGGAGGTCTCTGTCTGTTTGGCCATCGGGAGATCTTTTTGAGTGCGAAAAGTGGGAAAGGTTTGAAAAGTGTGAAAAGTGAAGGCCCTGTTACTGGGGAAGAATTTCTGTCACTTCGCTCAGAAATTCCCCCTGATGCAGCACAGTTTTCAGGCGGTCGCCGGGCTTCAACTGAGCGGTCTCTGTCAGCGCTTTGTGCTCGTCGATTCGGCTGGTGATCGAATATCCTCGTTTCAACACGTTGAGCGGACTGAGGCTGTCTAGTCGAATGGATTCCCGGGACAGCATCTGGTGCCGCTGCTCGATCGCGCGCTTCATGGCCGAATCCAGATCCTGATTCCAGTCGTCGAGACGTTGCCGGAGTTCATCGATCCGCTGCATCGGCCGCTCGTAGACGGGGCGCGAAGACCAGTGTTCGAGTTGCATCCGGGCACGCGCGGCGCGGTTCTTGAGAGCCGAGACGAGCTGGCTGCGCAAGCCGCGCAGAGTCTGTTCGACCTCTTCTCCCGAAGGGACCGCCAGTTCCGCTGCTTCGCTGGGAGTCAGCGCCCGCCGGTCGGCGACGAGATCGGAGATCGAAACGTCGATCTCGTGACCTACCGCGCTGATCACGGGGATCGGGCACGCGAAAATCGAGCGGGCGACGATTTCTTCGTTGAACGCCCACAAATCTTCCAGCGAACCTCCTCCGCGACCCGTGATGATCAGATCGACGCCCGGAATTCGCGGAGCGTAATCGATCGAT
>DATKCB010000029.1:0-5990 GCA_035513495.1 Planctomycetaceae bacterium
CGGAAACGGCGCGCTCGGTCTCGCTGCGGATCGAGCAGGCCACGGGAGTAATGCAACTCTCGTCGGATTTACTCGACGTCGCTCTGAAAATCCGGAATCAACCGATCACCGAGCCAGCGAAACCGGCCGGCACCTCCGCAACCCAACCCCGCTGGGACGATCGGGTGCGAGAGATTCAGGGGCAGGTCCGAAGCGTCATCACGGCGCTCAAAGACCTGCGGCAGCGGCTCAGAGTCCTGGAATCGTCTCCGAGGGAAATCCTCGACAAACGCGATTTGACGGATCGACTTCTGAGGGTGATCGGAAAAGTCAAAGCAGTTCGCGACGTTCTGGCCGACGTGCATTCCAATCTGATCGCCCTGCGAAGCGATCTGAACGAGCAGCAAATCGAGTACGACAACCTGATCGACCGAGCTTGGTGGATCGTCCTCGTCCTCGCCCTCTGGATGGGCCTCGGCCAGTTCTGCCTGATGAAATATCTGTTTCGGGCTCGTGACTCAACCGCAACGATACAGAAATCGGATTGATGATAGATCAACTCGAAGTTAAACTCGCCCTCTCGTTTCCTCGTGTTCAATAAATAGAATCAAAAGAGATGCGGCCCAGTAATTTTCCATTTATTCTCACGGAGAATAACATGTCGTGCGATGATAACAATAACATGAGATCAAAGCGATCAGCATATGTAGCCTTGGCGGCGATCATATGGATGATAATTGCTGTGCCCAAACATGGATTTTACCCCGAGGGTAATTGGCTCAATGGACCTCTCTCATTCCTATTTATATCAAGTTGGTTCGAAAAAAGTATCGGGGTGATTATTACTTTGTTTCTACTTCCATTGATCGTCTCCCCCTTTTATAGGAGGACAAAAACAACAATAGTCCTGTCTCTCATAGGTGTGTTTTTATGGTTGATGGTCGGCATATTTCTGGCAATAATAGCAGTGATATAAATATTGGTTCATCCAACGGATGTCTGGGGACGGATCGCTAGAAACGGCGTCGATGACACAAATGTCGTCGATCGAGGTCCGCCCCCAGACGAACGACAGCAGAGACCCGCGATCTCTGGGGGCGATACAGAAATCAGAATGACGGTCGATCCCACGAGAAAAATGTGTCGCTCTCAATTCCCCCCAGCGAAGTCGGGTCCGCTGTTCGGACCGTTGAGAGGACGTGTGATATAATGGACTTGCAGCGCTTATTCCGAGCGATCCCCGAGCGACCTGACCCCGGTCCGCACAGCGGACTTTCCTTGGCTTCGGCTTTGTCATGGCACAATCAGCAGTTCAATTCGCTCTGTTTCTGGTTGTGATCTATGGCGCGGCATTTGTCGTTTGGCTTTTGCTGAGAGTAAGGATGACGGGTTCCTGGTTGTGGCCGGGCGTTCCACTCTTTTTCCTGGCTCCGTACGTGATCGGCCGAGACCATGTGATGCTCAGGGCATTGGCCTGTGTGATCACGTT
The DNA here is from genome assembly GCA_035513495.1 of Planctomycetaceae bacterium. Classification (GTDB taxonomy): domain Bacteria; phylum Planctomycetota; class Planctomycetia; order Planctomycetales; family Planctomycetaceae; genus DATKCB01. The sequence continues at coordinate 1,469 of DATKCB010000029.1, forward strand.
GGATCTGTGCCTCAAACTACTGGACTATATGCGTGAATTGAGGACGAACCGGTCGCTTGACCGGAGTTTCACTGTCTATGCCGGCTATCTGGTTCCGTTCCCCTTGTTTCTCGTTCTGTTTCGGGAGCGGATCCCGCGTACCAGGCCGGACGTCTCGGGTTTGCCCGCGGTCGTCGTGGGAGTGATCGTGTTATCAGCCGGGTTCATTCTGCTCCCGCGACTGTCGGACGTCGATGCAGTCCGCTCATCATTTTTCGTCGATCACACGCTGAAGTTTTTCCTGTTCGCACTTGTGTGCGATGCGATGGCTCGGGGGATTGACGGTTTGGAACGCTGCGTGGGATATCAACTCCGTCCGCTGATTGATCACGCGTTACTGTCCCGAACGGTCGTCGAATTCTGGTGCCGCTACAACACCCGGGTGCATGCGTGGCTGGAACACAACGTGTTTCTACCTGCGGGCGGTCGACGCGCCCCGCTTCGCGGACTGTGTTTCGTGTTTTTCGTCAGCGCCCTCTTCCACGAAATCGCGTTCGGCGTAACAACCTCTCGATTTGATGGATACCAGTTTGCGTTCTTCATGCTGCAAGTACCCGCGATCATCACATCGCGGTCACTGGAACATCGCGTTCGATCATCCCCCACCGGTCGGAGGCTGTGCTACGCCCTCACAGTTCTGTGGTTCTGGTTGACGTCAATGTTGTTCTTTCACGGAGTCGATCGGGTATTCCCGTTCTTTTATGTTTCCGAACCCTGGCTGCCGTGAGAAGACAGGATGCGTAGCCGGGTGGAGTGGTTTGAGTTCTTTTGGGAGCGGGGAAAAAGACAAGAGTCGTAACTGTGAGGTAGCAGTGCGACGGGTGGCTGGGGACGGACCGCGAAAAACGGCGTCGATGACACAAAAATCGTCAATCGCGGTCCGCCCCCAGACGTACGACAATGGCGACCCGCGATCACTGGGGACGATCCGCCGCTGAGTCTGACTGTGTCAACCAAGCGGCCCCCCGCGGATCGTTCTCAGCAGACAGTCGCGACCCAGCCTACGATTGAATCAGCCTTGTTGCGCAACATTCTCCTGTAAAGTGGAGGAACCGTGCAAGCAGAATTCGATGCCGAAGGAGGTTTGCTCGTGCGGTCTCCGCGAAGAAAGTGGGAAACTATGCGATTTCAGCACCGTCCGGAAGCTCGGCGAACCTGTGCGATCGCTTCGCGGAGGGACGTCCCGGCGTGGAAAACACGGTTTCCCGCGCAACATCGAATGAGGAAAAAGGTTCAAGGTGAAATGTTCAAGGTTCAAAGAGAAACCGTCAGGGACTACTTCCTAAATCCTACTTCCTCGCGGCCCTACCGCGCAACAGCGAGTTGTGAAACACGCAGCAATCCGAAATATTTCCCGAACTACTTTAAAACCGTCCAAATCTCACGGGTTTCGCTCGAACTTGAGAACTTGTGAACTTGAGGTCTTTCAAAAAGCTCAAGTTCGAAACTTATTGGACTTACGTCGAAAATCGGACCAGATTTGGTCAGAGTTGTGAAACAGACAGGAGGTGAACGATGTGGGTATTTCCTGGAGAACAAGGGTCTCCGCCATACGGTCAGCGCAACAAGATTCGCACCGTGCGACGGGTTGCCACGAAGGAGGAGTTCGGTCTCAATTGAATCGTGCGGGAGCATTTGCTAATCTTCTGTTACGTGGCTGTAAATCGAAGGGCCACAACTGATTGAGGGATCGACGCACTCGAAAATGACGTCAAGGGAGGGACGAGCCTGCTCGGAAGAGAATGCTCTCGACCTGCCTCGAACGATCGTCATTTCGAGGTCGTTTTTGATTCCTCGCCGATGTCCTCTTTTTTTCGAGGAGCGAGTCGCATGAAAACCAGTCATTCATTCTGGAAAACGCAACTTCAAGGCAAACTGGCACCGCAGTTTGCCGAAGAAATCGATACCTTCGAGATGGAAATCGAACTGCGGACGCAGGATAAAGTCGACGAAAAAGTGTTCGCCGAAACCCGCCTCCGTCGCGGTACTTACGGACAGCGCTACGACAACGGTCAGCGGCACGACGGGACCGAATCGAAGCGGCTTCCGTTTGCCGACAAACCGACCAAAGGCCCGCATACGATGTGGGACGCCCCGGGCATGCAGCGGATCAAGATTCCCTACGGCGGTCTGAACCCCGAGCAGCTCGAGATGCTGGCCGATCTGGCCGAGGAATACTCCGACGGAATCGCCCACGTCACCACGCGGCAGGACGTGCAACTGCACTTCATCCACCTCGAAGAGACCCCCACGCTGATGCGGCGGCTCGCCTCGGTCGGGATCACGACGCGGGAAGCGTGCGGAAACTCGGTGCGAAATGTGACCGGGTGCCCGTTCATGGGGATCTGCAAAGACGAACCGTTCGACGTGACCCCTTACGCGCACGCACTCACCCAGTTTTTGCTCGGTCATCCCGACGCCCAGAACTTCGGCCGGAAATTCAAGCCGACGTTCAGCGGGTGCCATCAGCACTCGTGCGGACTGACGGCGATGCACGACATCGGCTTTACGGCCGTCGTCAAGGACGGCCAGCAGGGCTTCCAGGTTGTCGTGGGGGGAGGACTCGGCGCCGTTCCCCGGCAAGCCAAAGTGTTCGACGAGTTCATGGCCCCCGAGGAAATTCTCCCGATCACGCAAGCGATCGCCCGCGTCTTCGGACGTCACGGAGAGAAGAAAATCCGCTCCCGCGCACGAATCAAGTTTCTGATCGAAAAATGGGGAATCGAAAAATTCCGTGAGGAAGTGCTCGCTGAGCGTGCGACGCTGACCGAAGACCCGCGGTGGACCGACTATCTCGACGGAATCGAAGACCGGACCGAACAACCGCTCAAACCTCCCGGAGAAATGCCCCAGTTGAACGGCGATCCGCAGTACAATCACTGGTGCCGGACGAATCTGCGCGAGCAGAAGCAGGACGGCTACGTGACGGCGACGATCACCCTGCCGCTCGGAGACATCACTCCCGATCAGTTGCGATCGCTGGCGGACATTTCCCGCAAATACACTCGGGGAACGGTCCGGGCGACCGTCGAGCAGAATCTGGTCCTCCGCTGGATCAGCAAGTCGGACGTGAAGTCGCTCTATACCGATCTGGCAGCGGTTCGGCTCGCCGAGCCGGGAGCGAGCAACATCTACGACATCGTCGCCTGCCCGGGAACCGACACCTGCAAGCTGGGCATTTCCTCGTCGCGCGGTCTGGCCGCCGAACTCCGCGATCGGCTGATCGCGAAGGGGGTCCAACTCGACCGGGCGATCCAGAACCTGCACATCAAGATCAGCGGCTGCTTTAACAGTTGCGGACAGCATCACGTCTGCGACATCGGTTTTTACGGAGTCAGCCGGACGATGGGAGGCTTCAAGGTTCCCCACTTTCAGGTCGTGCTGGGGGGGCAGTGGGAAGAGAACGCGGCCTCGTACGGAATGCCGATCGTCGCCATTCCTTCGAAACGGGTTCCCGAGGCGCTCGAACGGATCACCGAGTTCTATCTGAAGCAGCGCCAGGGGGACGAACGGTTTCCGAAGTTCGTCACCCGGATTGGCAAGGGGAAGATTCGCGAACTGCTCGATCCGCTGACGGAAAACGCCCCCGCGCATGAGGACGAACCCGAGTTTTATTCCGACTGGTCCGACCCGCGGCAGTACAGCATCGGGGACATCGGCAAAGGGGAATGTGCCGGGGAAGTCGTCTCGCAGTACGAGTTTCAGATGGTCGCGTGCGACCGCTTCCTGTTCGGAGCGCAGATCGCGCTCGAGGAAAGCCGCGCAGAACAGGCCGGTAAGGATGCTTTGACGGCGATGCTCAAGGCTGCGAAGGCACTCGTTCAGATTCAGTACGACGACGTGACCGAGGACGATCCCCAGGAGATCATCGACGAATTCAAGGAACGCTATTACGATACCGAGCGGTTTTTCGATCCCTTCGCCGGATCGAAGTTCGCCGATTATCTGTTCGCCGCGTGGGACAACCGGGACTTCGTCCACAATGCCGAATCGGCTCGCACGCTGATCGAAGAGGCGCAACTCTTCAGCGAGGCGGTCCACGCTTGCTACAACCGCATCCGCACCGAAGGACTCGGGGAGAAAGCCGAATCATGAATCTGCAACATTTGACGATCCGCTTCTCGTTCGACGGCGAACCGAATCTGAATCTCGCCCGGGCGATCGAACTTTTTCACGGCTGGGTCTCTGCTCAGTCGCTCGACGGAATGTCGCTCGACGTTGTCGATTACCGGCACGTTCCCAACGGACCCGGCGTCGTGCTGATCGGCCTGGAAGGGGACTATTATCTGAACAAGACCGGCCTGCGCTACAGCCGCAAAGCGGCGGTCGAGGGGACCAGCCTCGACGCGCTCAAGCAGGCGTTCTCCGCTGGGGCAACGGTCTGTTCCCGTCTGGAAGCCGAGTTCGATGACTTGAAATTCTGCCGCAAGAACTTCGAAATCTCGGTCAACGACCGGGCGATTGCTCCTAATACGCTCGAAAC
>DATKCB010000030.1:0-4618 GCA_035513495.1 Planctomycetaceae bacterium
AATCGCAGCGAGCGAACGATTGTCCCCCGGGAGAGAATCTCCTTCGATCGAAACACCGATCACGTATGAACCGATGATCTGAAAGTGATGTTCGAATTCGACCGTCGTTTCACCGTCGGGTTCGAGTTGAATGCTGACGGACCGATCCGGGAGTTTCTCGCCGTTGACCTCGAAGTCGATTCGCTTGGTGATCGGCGCTGTGCCTCCCGAATAGCGGACCGATGTCGAAACGCGGACCGGAAAGTCAGTCACGGTCAATTCTCGTGATAACTTGATTGGCCCCACCGTGTAGTTGGTGCGATCCGGATTTTTTCCCTGAGTGACGTCGATCATTCGGATTCGCGGTCGTACTGTCGGTTGCTTGAGCAGATCGTCGAAACGGAGCCAGCGATTCGCGTCCTGCGAGGACCAACAGCGGGCTTGTCCGTCAGTCAGCACGATCACGTTGCGGTCGAGATTGGTGGTTCGGCTGAGAATCTGGATCGCTTTCGTGCATGCTTCGACGAGATTCGACGATCCCGCAGGAGGCGGAAGGGAGTCAAGTTCTTCCCGGACCCAGTCGAGGTCGTGCGTCGGTTTTCCGATCACTTCCCGAACCTGATCGCGGGCATCGAGCAGCGCCACGGTGTCTCCGGTGCCGAGATCCTTCAAAAATTCCCGCGCCCATTCGATCGCCTGTTGATGGGGCGTTTCGACACCATCTTCCCAGCCCATGCTGAACGACCCGTCGATCACGAGCACGACATCGCGTGCTTGCGACGAGACGAGATGCTTGAACATTCCCCCCGACGCCCAGGGTCGGGAGAGCGCGAAGACAATCAGGCAGATCAACAGAATTCGCAACAGAAGCAGCAGCAGTTCTTCCAATCGGACGCGGCGCCGCGTTTCCCTGCCGAGTTCCAGAAATTGCATCGCTCCCCACGGAACAATGTCGTACTTCTTCTTGCTGAGCAGATGGGCCAGGATCGGGAGAGAGATTCCCGCCAGACCGGCCAGCATCCAGGGATTCAGAAGGTCGAACGACATGCGTGATTGAGTGAAATAGTGAAAGGTGGAAGAGTGGAAGAGTGGAAGGTGGAAATCAATGAGCCGTTAGCGCGAGCCAGCCGGTAACAAGCGATTCTCGGCCAGATTCTTCGCAGTCGTAGAGAATGAGACACATTCACGTTATTGTACGGTAACTTTCACACGGAAGAAACGGATTGTTTCGAACAGTCCGGTCTCTTTTCGGGAAATTGCGAACCTTACCAGGAATCCCATCGTCAGTTTGACGCATGTCCGATCAATCCACCCCCACTCTACAAAATATGCCGCGCTGTGCCGTTGTATTGACGTTCGATCGGCTTCCGCTGCGTCTGTTAGGGACTTACGGCAGCTCACTCTGCCAGACTCCGCATCTGGATCGCCTCGCCGCGCGGGGGTGCGTGTTCGATTCCCATTTCGCAGAGAATCTGAACGAATCTCGTATTGAACACGTCTGGTGGAGCGAGAATTTTCCTCACGAAAACTCACCGGAGGCTCGGGCAAGCGGACTTGCCGGCCGGCTGCGAGAGACGGGAGTGAAATCCGCGCTGGTCACCGACCGGCCTCCGGCGAGTTGGAGTCTCGCTCCCTCGGGGTTTGAAACAATACGAGCGATCGAGTCGTCAGACGACGCGAAGAATTCCAGTTTCGCGGAATTGCTGGCGGCTGCCGAAGAACAGTTGGAACTGCTGATAAAATCCGATTCTCCGTGGCTGCTGTGGATTCACTCTTCCGAGATGCCCGAGATTCCCGTTCCCGAGCTGGAGTTTCTCGAACTCTATCTGGATGAACTGACACAACTTCCTCCCGAGACCGACGAAGACGATCCCCAGGATCGGCCGCTCCCCGCAGAGTTGCGCGCCGAGGCTCTCGAATTCATCAGTCAAACGCTGGAACTTCTCGAACAGGAGAATGCCGAACTCGAATTGCGGCATCTGAAAGTTCTCAATGTGCTGGGTTCGGCGCGAATGTCGGAACTCGATCACTACCTGGGCAAGTTTTTTGAAAAGCTGGGGACCTCTTCGCAGGGTCGGCAAGCACTGCTGATGTTATCGTCTGATGTCGGACTCTCCCTGGGGGAAGCGGCCCTGACCCGTCAGCTCGAACCGTCGATGACGAATTGCCCGCTGTCGGAAGAGCGCGTCCACGTTCCGTTGATCGTCAAGACCGACGAACTCCCCTTTTTGCAGAGGTGTTCGGCTCTGACACAGCACTCGGATCTCCCCGCGACGCTTTGCGACTGGTTCGGGCTTGACGCTCTGGAAAAATCGAACGCAGGAGTCAGTCTGTTGCCAATGATTCGTGGTGAGCGAGAGTCGATCCGCAAGCAGAGCGTCAGCCTCGCGGACGACTGGCGTTCGATCCGCGATTCCAACTGGCTGCTGATCGAGAACCGGGACGAAGGGATCGAACGACTCTACCGCCAGCCGGAAGACCGTCATCAGATTCTGGACGTTCTGCCCCATTACGTAGAAGTCGCCGACCGGTTAGCAGGCCGTTGAAAAAGGGGACTGGCTCCGGACGCAACGCGATATCCCTCGGGGAATTCAAGTATTCGCGAGGTGCCTGTCCCCTTATTCAATACGAACCTGAACCCCGCGAGAATTCCCGAAGAATTCGGGAAACAATCCATAAAATGGTATTCGCCAGCCATCTCCGCTAGAATAAAATGAGTGGGACGCTTCCAGTTTCTCGCTCGGATCGATTCACCACATTTCCACCTTCATGGAGTATCGAGTCATGGATCAAAACAATCGCCAGAAAATGGTCTGGCTCACGCTGGGTATTGTCGCAGGATTGTGCATCTCGTATGTCTGGCCGCACGAGACCGTCCATGCAGGGACCGCCGACAGCAATGACAAATTTACGATCTTGACCGTCGAGTCTGGCGGAGTTCTCGGAACGGTCGAGTCGGTCTTCATTCTCGATTATCTGACCAGCCAACTGGTCGGTGCGACCGTCGATCCCGGTTCGGGGAAATTCACTCGGTTTTATGCGCGAAATATCGCAGCCGACTTTGGGATCCGCGCTCGATCGAAACCCGTGTATGCCATGGCGGGAGGACGCGTTCCGTTTGCCATTGGAGGACAACAAAATGTGGCCAGCGGATGTCTCTATATCTCCGAGTTGGCCTCGGGAAGGGTGGGGGCCTACGCTTACCCGTTTGACGGCGTCGGTGGACTTCAGCCGAACAGCGGTATTAAAGGTTTTCCGATTGTTCCCATGGACTCGTTCCCCTTCCGGGAAGTCTCCATTACCGAATAAAACTCGGCAAATTCTGCTTCAGTTGAATTTTACAACCGTCTTCGATTCGTCCTCGAAGACGGTTTTTTTGTGCCACCGCCGGACGGACGACACGGTGCTCAATTTGAGGGATTTCCGAGTAATTCCCCTATCGTGTTTCACCCCGTCGAACTATAACCTGCCCCGTTCGCCAAAGTGCTCGGTCGTTTTTGTTCCGATTCCAGGTCGCGTTATCTGTCATGCATCTTTGTCTCTTTGAAGATGGCCGGGAGCAACAACTGGCTCCCTTAACATCGACCCGTCCGGTTTTCGAACTGGTCTGCGGCAGGTACACCTTGCGCGAACGATTGGTCCGGGCCTGGAATATCACCGAGTGGGGTGTCATCCTGCGGCCTCATCTGTCGGGAGTCTACAGGGAAGAACATCCCGAAGCCAGATTGAACGATCCCGGATGGCTGTTCGAAGCACCGGTTCTGCTGGTCAACGGACGCTGGATCCCCGCAGACGTCTCGACCCTCCCGTGCGCTCCGAAAGAAGCGGTACTCTCGGACGAAGGCCCGGTGGCGCTGTGGGTCCTGCCCGATGAATGGAAACTCTACGGACATATGGATCAGACCGCATTTCTGAAACGGGTCGCATCGACTCGAACAATCGTTGAGACTGCCGGAACGCTGCTGTCTCGACCCTGGGATCTGATCGAAGCCAACGCCGCACAGCTTGACAGGGATTTTCAACTGACCACCCTGTATCCCCAGCCGATTCGGCGGAAGGGGCTGGAAATCCTGGGAGACGAACGAAATCTCTCGGTCTCTCCGCGTACCGAATTCGAACCCTTCGTAGTACTCGATGCCCGCCGCGGACCGATTACCATCGAGGATGGAGTGACAATCCGGTCATTTTCGAGGATCGAAGGACCATGCCATCTCGGCCGGGAGTCGCAAGTTGAGGGCGGTCGGATCGGGGCCGGAACGACGATCGGTCCTGCGTGTACCATCGCCGGAACAATCGAGCGTTCGATCGTGCATGCTCACGTCAACAGCTCACACCACTGCTCGCTGGGAAACAGCTACGTCTGTCCGTGGAGCAATCTCGGTGCTGGTTCAGCAACCAGTATCCGCAAGCTGGATCAGACCCTCGTCACAGTCTCGCAGGGCGAAAAACTGATCGAAACAGGACTCCACGAGGTCGGTACATTCATTGGCGATTTTGTCACGATCGCGGCTAACACGCTATTCGAGCCCGGTTCCTCGATCGGTCCGCTGGCGATGATTCATTCCGATGGTTTACCCGTTCCCCGTCAGATCCCCGCCTTCTCACGATATCGGCGGGGACAACTCGATCGAAACTGGCC
>DATKCB010000031.1:0-7330 GCA_035513495.1 Planctomycetaceae bacterium
ACGTTTTTGAGATGCAGGGTTCCGCCATCGAGGTTTTCCAGCAAACCCGACGATCCGTTCGATGGAACGACCTCGAACAGTTCCGACTCGAAGGCTTCGGATGAGAAACCCGCGCAGTCGATCGTCAGGAACGAAGCGCGCGAGCGCCGGCTCGATTCGTGGACGCACCAGGCGACTTCGTGAGCGTCGACGCCCGACTCGCTCCTGAAAACCAGGGGGGCGTCCGACTCCGCAAGCGAAAAGAGTTCGCGGCAGAGCGTCTGCATCGGCGCGCTGTGATTGACCAGACTGCGAAACAGCGACTTCTCGATTCGATGTCTCCATTCCAGCAACTGTTCGGTGGCCAAAGCGCCTTCGATCGCCGAACGCAGGAGGTAGCTCCACTCTCGCGACGACAGATCGGCAGGCACGTATTCGCGTAATGAACGGTGCTCATGTTTCGCGGTGGCTGCTCCCACCTCAATCACACGCGTAAACTGACATTTCAGCCCTTCGATCGCGAGTCGATCACGCTCAGACAGAGCCGGTCCGCACAGACACACGTGCCATTCCTCGCGTGAGAGCGATTCGGTCGAGGCGGTTTCAGAGTCCCAGCGAAAGGCGCGATGGCCGAGGTTCAGGATCTCGGTCGAGAGAACCTCAGACAGTTCCTTGTTGCAACCGGCGATCAATACGATCGCCTGGCCGGGCCTTTCCGCATGCAGTTGAAGATGAGTCATGATGGAGGGGCGAACAAACTCCGGTCCCGGCGATTGGCGAACAAAGAGCCGCAATCGGTCGGACTCGCAGGATATTCAGTATTCAGGAAGGAAAAGTTTGAACCGAATGGTTCGAAAGGGAGGATTCAGGAGAGGAGCGGATTCATAGTTCGGCGGACTGGTTCGTGTCAACGGGAATTTCGAGGCGATTTTGCGCGTTTTTGAGTCGCTCAACAGAGCTCCCGCGAGTCCGCAGTTCCGGATTTCACTCCGAGAGTCGATGCGATCTGGTCGATTGGTGCATCCATCAGAGTCTGCCCAAACCCGATCTCAGCAGCAGCCCTGCAAGTCGATCGGGGATTGTCTCAGGCCCTCCGAAAAACCCCCTTGACCGAGTAACAAAATCATGTCAGTCTCAACAAAGTGGTTCTGGCAAAGCGAATCCACTCTCGCAAATCGCGACGCTCACCAACGATTCACCGTTTTTCGGATAGACATCATGCAGACCAATCATTCTCGCAGTCCGTACGGAGTCCTGCTCATTGCATTCGTGTTGTGTCTGGAATCGCGCGCTTCACTGAGCGCGCAGGAACGGCAGTACCAGTGCTTCAAGATCGAATACTTCTTCGATTCCAGCGACAGCGATTCGGCCAGTCAAAAAGCGGAGTTCGAAAACTACGCCGAGCAACGTCCGGGATTGAAACTCTATTTTCGCGACATTCGCGAGGACGAAAAGCATCAGACGCGACTGAAGGAACTCGAAGACTATTTCGGTTTGAAAAAGCGTTCTCTGCCGGCGGTGTACGGACTCAAATACCTGGCCACTGGGATTGATACCAAAGAAAAGATGAAGCGGAGGCTCGACGAAATTCTCACATTGACGGTCTACATTCGCAACGACTGCCCGCACTGCCGGGACGCCAAAGCTTTTCTCACAAAATACGGCAGCCGCTACCCCGCGCTGAAAATTGTCTATAAAGAAGTGACCATCAATCCGGCTTACAAGAACGAAATGCGCGAGATCGCCCAACGCTATCGAAAGCAGGCTGTCAGTTTGCCGGTGATTCATTACTGCAACGGAGTGTCGGTCGGTTTCGGGACCGAATCGACGACCGGGCGAAGGATTCTGCAGACGCTTGATTACTGGTCCGAAGCCGGCACTTTGGAGCAAAAAAAAAACTGAGTGATCGGTTACCTCCCCCCGACTCTCTCTCACTCACCGAGTTCGACCGCGCTCTCCTCGCTTTCAGCGGCTTCTTTACGGGCACGTTGCTCACTCTAGAGGATGACGAGTTGCCTGTTCCTCCGGGAACGGGTTCCGATCTCCCTCTTCCTCCACCGTCATACGATGACAGTGAATTGCCTCCTCCACAGATGGAAGATGATCTTTCAGTTCCCCCCGGTGACGATCTTCCTCCTCCTCCCGGAGAGGGCTCAGAAAGTGACGACGCGCCGCTGGCGATTCCCCTCGAAGGAGGAGAAGAATACGTCCCTACCAATACATTACCCGATGATCGGACCGTGGATCTTCCCTGGTTCGGTAAAGTAAACGTGGATGATGTGGGGATGCCGATCTTTACGATCTCGATCGGGCTGGTGGATGGCTTTAATCCTTGCGCGATGTGGGTATTGCTGTTCCTGCTCTCGCTGTTGGTGAATCTTAAAGACCGCCGGAAAATGTTCGCGATTGCCGGACTGTTTGTCTTTGTCAGCGGACTGGTTTACTTCGCGTTCATGGCTGCGTGGCTCGAAACAATGAGCCTGTTTGGCTATCAACGAAATCTTCAACGCGTCTTAGGCCTGCTCGCAATCGTCGTCGGTGGTATTCACGTCAAAGATTTTTTTGCTTTCAAGAAAGGTGTTTCGCTCTCCATACCTGAGTCCGCAAAATCCGGGATCAATCTCCGAATGCGAAAAATCGTCACGGCCGAATCGCTCTGGGCTGCCATGATCGGCGCTGCCATCCTTGCCATCCTCGTGAATCTTCTCGAACTTCTCTGCACTCTCGGATTGCCGATGGTGTACACAAGCGTGCTCAATCAGCAGGGATATCCCGCCTGGAAAAACTATGCATACCTTGGGCTGTATAACGTCGCTTACATGTTCGACGACAGCGTGATGGTCATTATCGCCGTGGCGACGTTGGGAAAACGAAAACTTCAGGAAAAAGAAGGTCGCTGGCTCAAACTTGTCAGCGGAGCACTGATTCTGATACTAGGGCTGTTTTTACTTTTCAAGCCGGAATGGCTGCAGTGGTGATTTCTCCGATCGCTTAATCGCGGATCCTGAAATGAAATGCAGCGGGGTTCCTCGATCCAGCTTGACATTCGATGCTACTTTCGTCTCAATGAGCGATGGCTTTTCGGGAAACGATTTTCATCCTCCACAATACGAATCCGACCTTGGTCGATGATCGGGAATCTCCCGACGAATTGAACAGCGGAATCCCCATCGATTCTGGTCGAACAATTAATCATGATGGGACCGAATCTGGTGGAGAATCGGTTGTTAAACTGGCGGGAGTAGCGAAGACAGGAAGCGGGAAATCCCGTTTCAGATCGGATAATCCAATTTGTATCGATTTTGGTGTCCGATTTGACGAGTTGTTCCTGATTTTCTCGTGGAAACTCCGCTGTCTCGGTCATCTATTCCCGACATCTTCCTCAATTGTGTCTTATTTTAGTGTGAAGTTCCTTACTTCTTCTCAGTCCGGTTCCCCCAACGAATCCCACGGCTTCCCGCCGCGGGGCGGTCACACGACATGGCAACACTGAATACACGAGGGCAAGAGAAAGGGCAGTTAACGTTCGATCAGCTTAAGCGGCTGATCCATACGAAGCTCGTCGACAAACTCGACCTTTCCAAACTGGCGGAGATGGAGGACCACGTTCTCCACAGGGAAATCCGCGCGGTCGTCGAACATCTGTGCGACACCGAAAATCCGCTGTTGAATCGTTCGGAACGAGAGCGTCTCGTCAACGAAGTGCTCGACGAGACCTTCGGTTTCGGTCCGCTGGAGCTGTTGCTCAAACAGGACGACATCGCGGATATCATGATCAACGGCCCTAAACACATCTTCGTCGAACGCAAGGGGAGAATCGAACGATCCCCAGTGACGTTCGATGATGAAGCCCATTTGCGATCCGTCCTCGACCGGATCGTCTCGCGGGTGGGACGTCGCGTGGATGAAACCACGCCGATGGTCGATGCGCGTCTGCCGGACGGTTCGCGTCTGAACGCGATCATTCCGCCCCTGGCCCTGGACGGAACGTCGCTCACGATTCGAAAATTCGGATCCAATCCGCTCAGCCTCGAAGACCTGATCAACTTTGGAGCGTTCACTCCGGAAATGGTGATGCTGCTCGAAGGCGCGATGAAGGCCCGCTTGAACATCCTGATCAGCGGAGGTACCGGTTCGGGTAAGACGACGATGCTCAATACGTTGTCGAGTTTTATCCAGAACGATCAGCGTATCGTGACGATCGAAGATGCCGCGGAACTTCAATTGCAACAGGAGCACGTATTGCGTCTGGAAACACGGCCTCCGAACATCGAAGGAAAAGGAGCGGTTTCCGCTCGCGATCTGGTCAAGAACGCGTTGCGTATGCGTCCCGACCGGATCATCATCGGCGAATGCCGCGGTCCGGAAGCACTCGACATGCTGCAGGCGATGAATACGGGGCACGAAGGCTCGCTCACGACGATTCACTCAAATACGCCGCGCGACGCGATTTCCCGCGTGGAAACCCTGATTCAGATGGGTGGAATCGACATCCCCCTCAAAGCGGTGCGGCAGCAGTTCTCGGCGGCGATCGATCTGATCATCCAGATCAGCCGTTTGCAGGGCGGACCGCGTAAAGTCACGCACGTCACGGAAGTGCTCAACATGGAGCAGGATACCATCATTCTGCAGGACATTTTCCTGTTCGTTCAGGATGGTGTGAACGAAAACGGCGTCGCGCAGGGCCACTTCGAATCGACGGGAGTTCGTCCCAGTTTTGTCCAGCGTCTGGAGCAGTCCGGGATCCGGCTGCCGCATAATCTCTTCGCACAACGAGTGCTTGGCTAATCAGTCACACAGCGGAAACTACACATGGATAATCAAACAATGCTTCTGGTCGGCGGTGGAATCGTGGGTGTGATCATCACCCTCGGATTTCTGATTCGCGAGTACTCTCCCTCGACAGAGGAAGACCGCCTCGCCGTTCTCACAGGTCAAAAGGCCGCCACCGGGTCCTCGACGAAATCGGGCGGCGGCGGGGTCGTCAAACGCGAGATGATCGAAGAAGGGATGTCCGGGATACGGACCTCGATCGGTCGCGCCGCGGAAAAGGTCGGGAACGTCAGGCTGTTTTTCGAGCAAGCGAATTCCCCGATCACGTTTGACGTCTTCATGATTATTTCCGCAGCGTTGGGGGTTCTGGGATTCGGCCTCGGTCTGGTCATCAAGGCACCTTTTCTGTTGTTGCCCATTATCGCGCTCGTGTGTGCGGTGTTGCCGTTTATCTGGCTCTCGCAGCGCCGAAAAAGACGGCTGAAAAAGTTCGCCAAGCAGATGCCGGATGCCATGGAACTGATCGCTCGAGCGTTGAGGTCGGGTCACGCGTTGACCTCTGGCCTGCATGTCGTGGTGGAAGAAATGCCGGAACCGATTTCGACAGAATTTTCGATCGCCTACGAGCAACAGAATCTGGGGGTTCCAATCGAAAAAGCCTTAAAAACGATGATCACCCGGATGCCGAACCTCGACCTCAAGTTCTTCGTCACTGCCGTGGCCATTCAGCGTCAGGCTGGGGGGGATCTCGCGGAGATTCTGGACAAAATCGGCTATGTGGTCCGAGAACGATTCAAATTGCTGGGTATGGTTCAAGCACTGACCGGCGAAGGCCGAATCAGCGGGATCGTGCTGATGGCGTTGCCGATTCTGCTGTTCTTCTGCGTCTACTACATCAATCCCGAATACGTCACGCTGCTGTTTACCAAACCGCTCGGTCGTCAAATGATGATGGGCGCGTTGATTCTGCAGATTCTGGGAGCGTACTGCATCAAGAAGATTATCGATATCAAGGTCTGATTTTTCCGGTCGAATTTCATGAATCAGTTCGCCTTCAACAGGCGGCAACCATAATGAGTGGAGCAATCTGATGGACGGTCTCAATTTATACACTTTGTGGCCTTGGGTGATCTTCGGTTCGATCACTCTACTCGCCTGGGCGCTGTTTTCGGCATTCACCGATCGAACGAATCGAACGATGGAGCGGCTCGACGAACTGAGAGATCCCGTTCGCCGCAAAAAAGAGGAAGAAGGCGGAGGAGGAGCAATGGGCAAGGTCTCCAAGGCCGCTCCCGCTCTCGCGAAAGCCCTTCAACCCCAAACCGAACTCGAAAAGGACCGGCTCAAAATCCGTCTGGCAAATGGCGGATTTCACTCGCCGAACGCCTCGTCGATTTACCTGGCGATCAAAGTGATCTCGCTGATTACCTTTACCTTAATCGCGGGATCGCTGGGATTTCTCAAGTGGGGTACGGGAATGAATACCATTTACGCAACCGTTGGCGGAGCGTCCATGGGTTTGTTTCTCCCCGAGATTATTCTGTTTCTGGTGGTCAGTTCACGAAAGGAAAAAATCTTCCTTTCTTTGCCCGATGCGCTCGACCTGCTCGTCGTCTGTGTTGAAGCGGGACTGGGTCTTGATGCCGCGATGCGACGGGTGACCGAAGAACTCAAGGATACGTCTCCCGAAGTCTGCGAGGAATTAGCGACCGCCAACAGCCAGCTTCAGCTCGGTGTGAATCGACGGACCGTCCTGCACGATCTGGGAATTCGAACGGGTGTGGACGATATGAAATCGCTGGCCGCGATTCTGATCCAGGCCGACAAGTTCGGTTCCTCCATTGCCGGAGCTCTCCGGGTTCAATCGGACAGTATGCGTGTCCGGAGAAGGCAGCTCGCGGAAGAAAAAGCACAGCAGACCGCGGTGAAACTGATCTTTCCGCTGGTGCTGTTCATCTTCCCCGGGATTTTCGTGGTGCTGGTCGGACCCGCCGTGATTCAGATCAGCGAAGGCCTGTTGACGACGAACTGAGAACCGGTTGACTCGAGTAACGGGCGAGACGATCTCATTCGCCTCTCGTCAGTTCGCGCATGAGGCTCGTTGCGTACGTACCTTTCGGAAGTTCGAATTCGAAGCGGAGACCCTCCTGCGAACGGGTGATCTCGATTTCCGACAGGCGGATCAGGTACGGTCTGCGCGAACCCATCGTGAGTTTCGAGTACTTGCGAAATTCGGCGATCGAGAGTTCTGCTTCGAGCAAGACCGTTTCTTCGCGACGGGCGGGTTCTTCGAGCGGAGCTTTCATCTTGGGACCGTAGATCGGTCCCGTGATCGCCGTCATTCCCGCATCGAACCGTTGTTGTTCTTCGGCCAGATTCTCTTCGACGACGAACTGACCTCCGGTCTTGACGACCTGCATCAGGTCTCCCGGCAGAACGCGAAACATCAACTCGTCCTTGATCCGCCGGGCGAGGCATCGATTGAACAACTCCGACTGCGCCGCTGAGAGAGAAAAACGTGTCTGAAATTTCTTGCGGGAGTAAGGGACGTTTCGGGGAAGCTTTCCTCCGCGCAATA
>DATKCB010000032.1:0-27972 GCA_035513495.1 Planctomycetaceae bacterium
CCGAGGTCGATGACATCGGCCCCGCTCTCCCGATAGGAGTGGGCCATCCGCAATCGTTCGCTGTCCGAGAGGCGAGGCGCGTGATTGATTTCCGCCAGGATTTCGATGTTGTAGGAGTCGAGAGCGGGAGGTGTGCGGGCCATGCCTCCCCAGTATTCAGGTAAATCGAACAGTTCCTTCGGCCCGCGTTCGAAGGGAATTCCGAATTGTTCGGAGAGCAGATGCAGATCACCCTGGCACCAGCCGGGGATGATCGCGCGCTCGTAAGCCTGTTCGACAATCAGGTGCCTCGCAATCCAGTCGGTGTGCATGAGAGCCGCGACGGTGATATTGAGTACCGCGATGTCGCCTTCGACGGAGAATTCGGATTCCAGTTCGTCAACGACGCGGCGCAGAGCGGGTTCCGACAACCGACCTGTGATGAATAGGACCCGCTCTGACGACATGGGATCGAGCTTCCTCTATCGCACGGCTCCGCCGTTGACGTTAATCACCTGACCAGTCACGAAACTCGCATCGTCAGAAGCGAGAAAGCGGGCCGTTTTTGC
This sequence comes from Planctomycetaceae bacterium, assembly GCA_035513495.1. Lineage (GTDB taxonomy): Bacteria > Planctomycetota > Planctomycetia > Planctomycetales > Planctomycetaceae > DATKCB01. The sequence continues at coordinate 549 of DATKCB010000032.1, forward strand.
GATGTCTTCGGGAGTTCCCCAGCGATTGAGCGGCGTTTCGTCGAGGACCCGCTTGTGCCAATGTTCCGGAGCCTGTTCGCCCCACGCCGTTTTGATCCAACCGGGAGCGATGCAGTTGACGCGGACTTCCGGGGCGAGACTGACCGCCAGCGAGCGGCTGAAACCCATGATGGCGTTTTTGGAAGTTGCGAACAACTCTCCGCTGTCCCCTTCCATTCCCCGATCGGCTTGATCCCAGCCGATATTCAAGATCGTTCCCGAGCCTCGCGTTTTCATCTTTTGGCCGACGATTCGGGAGAGGTGAACGGTCGCGCTGACATCGACCGCGAGTAATTTATGCAGCTTCTGGTGTGCCGTGAGATCGCGTCCCGATCCGGTCAACAGATCGGCTCCCGCGTTATTGACCCAAGTGTCGATCTCACCCAACTCTGACCGGCAGCGATCGACAAACGCCGCCAACTCCGTTTCGACAATCAAATCCTGCTTGAGAATCGCCGGTGTGACTCCAGTCCTTTCACGGATCATCTCCGCGGTCTGTTCCGCCGCGTTTTTCGAGCGATTGTAGTGCACGATCAGAGTAGCCCCGGCGGCTGCGAACTCGAGCGCGATGGCACGTCCGATGCCGGTCGAAGAACCGGTCACAACCGCGGTTTTTCCCGTGTGATTCGCAAACGTGTCGGCCATCATCACTCATTTCGTGTACTGTGTCTTTTTTTCGCCATCGTTTCAGATGGGTCATTACGTAGGAACCGCGACCATCGACTCACAGGGAATCTGCTCTTCGTCGGATTCAGGAAAACACCCCGCATTGATCCGCAAACCAATATGACAGAACACTTTACAAGCAGTTATTTCTGAATAACAGTCCGAGATTGGGGGAAAATCACTCAGGAATTATTGACGGTCTTTCCTCAGATGGACATAATGCATCGCGTCGGAACGATTCCAAACACATCTTTCCACGTTTCTGACACGACACATCATTTCACCCAATTCGGGTAGAAAAATCAGGTGAAATTTCGAGTGGGTTCTCCACTTGAAGTGTTAACACCTTAGAACCATGTCTCATACTCCACAACAGTTGATCGATTGGTTGGATTCCGGGCAGCTTCTGCCGGAGACATTCTTTGTCTTGGCCGAGGTGTTCGGTTTTCTACTCGGAGATGTGCAGAAAGGATGATGCATTTTGTCCCTCGATAGCGACAGTACCCCGTTCGATTCGCCAGGCGCTCCCGTAAAAGGCGAATCCCCTGACACGAAAGGCCCAGAGATGGCAACTAATTTATTAGAACCGCGAACGAGTCACGAAGGATCGACGATCCCCGAAATCCCCAATCAACTCGAAAAAGACCTGACCCAGGTCTTCAAGCTGCTCTCCGACGAGACGCGGCTTCGCGTGCTGATGTATCTCATCCGCGAGGGTGAGCTGCACGTGACCGCGCTCTGCCAGCGGCTCGGACAAAGTCAGCCCGCCGTCAGCCACCACCTGGCTCTGCTCCGCGTGGCGGGACTGATCGAGGCCCGCCGCGATGGTAAACATAACTTTTACTCGGTACGTCGAAAGTATTTCCAGCGGATCATGGAAACACTTTTTTCGAGCATCTGCGATCCGGATTCCGATGCGATCCGCTTCGAGGATTTCGTGCTGACGCAGGATTCCTGAACCGACGCTGCCCGCGGCTGATACACTGATCGTTCAAAGGGACCGGTTGACCCGGTCCCTTCTTTTTTGCGCCCGACTTTGATAAAAAATAGCCGGTTTTAATGTAGGACGGGAACATTTTCCCGTCCAAATTGATATCAGTTCCGGTCGACGGGAAAATGATCCCGTCGTACTTTCATGATCGCCGACGGGCAGGAGTGCCCATCGTACCACCCCGACCGAAGGATCTCTGATGTCCCACACGGCAAAACTCGCTCTCGCTGACGGAACGGTCTTCTCTGGTCGGGCGTTCGGAGCGGAAGGGGAAGTGTTCGGCGAAGTCGTGTTCAATACGAGCATGACCGGCTACCAGGAAATCCTGACCGATCCCTCCTACTGCGGTCAGATCGTGACGATGACCTATCCGCTGATCGGCAACTACGGTGTCAACCAGGAAGATGTCGAAAGCAAGCAGCTTTCGATCCGCGGATTCATCGTCAAGGAACTCTGCCGCATTCCGAGTAATTTCCGGTCGGAACGATCGCTCGACGATTATCTACGCGAACAGAATGTCGTCGGGCTTGAAGGAATTGATACCCGCGCACTGGTGCGAAAGCTGCGAACTGCCGGAGCGATGACGGGCGTTCTCTCGACGCTCGATCTCGACGACGCTTCGCTCGTCCACAAAGCTCAGCACAGCCCCGAACTGGTCGGACAGGATCTCGTCCGCGAGGTCATCCCCGAAAAATCGTTCGAGTGGGACGAGCAACTTTCGGAACTCGGAATTCCGCTCGATCTCCTCAACGAACCGCTCACCGATGGATTTCGTCCGCACGTGGTCGCGATCGATTACGGAATGAAATGGAACATCCCCCGGCATCTGACCTACGCAGGCTGCCGCGTGACGGTCGTTCCCGGAACCGCGACTGCCGAAGAGATTCTCGCCCTCGAACCGGACGGCGTGTTTCTCTCGAACGGCCCCGGCGATCCCCGTCCGCTCGATTACGCGATTCAGACGATCCGCGATTTGTTCGGAAAAAAGCCGATTTTCGGTATCTGCCTGGGACATCAGTTGATGGGACTCGCTGCCGGCGGAGAAATCTACAAACTGAAGTTCGGCCATCGCGGAGCAAACCAGCCGGTCCGCAATAACCTCAGCGGCTGCGTCGAGATCACGTCGCAGAACCACGGTTTCGCTCTGGATGCCGCAACTCTTCCCGACGACCTCGAAGTCACGCACGTCAATCTCAACGACAACACCGTCTCGGGGATTCGACACCGCAAGTATCCGGCGTTTGCCGTGCAGTATCACCCCGAAGCGTCCGCCGGACCTCACGACAGCCACTATCTGTTCCGCCAGTTCATCGATTCGATGGCGGCAGCCGCCGTGAGTTGAGATCGACGAGCGACGCGACTTCTTTTTCCCACACACGACTCAGACATTCCAGACAGAGGATCCCATGGCTCTCGAACGTTCTCTCATTCTCGTCAAACCGGACGGCGTGCAGCGCCGCCTGATCGGCACCATCGTCAGCCGGATCGAACAGAAAGGCTTGAAGATCGTCGGCATGAAAATGCTCGCCGTCACCAAAGATCTCGCCGCGAAGCACTACGCTGAGCATGTCAAGAAACCGTTCTATCCGCTGCTGGAAGAGTTCATCACCTCCGGTCCCGTCGTCGCTCTGGCCGTCGAAGGCCCCGAAGCGGTCAGCGTGATGCGCACGATGATGGGCAGCACGAACGGACGCGAATCGACCCCCGGCACGATCCGAGGTGACTTCGGAGTGAGCCGCCAGATGAACCTAATCCACGGCAGCGACGGCCCCGACGCGGCGCAGCGCGAACTCAAAATCTACTTCCGCCCCGAAGAACTGCTCGACTACGAAGCGACGCTCGGCGGGTGGGTGTGTGCGGATGACGAGAAGTGAGGGGAAAGCGGACATCCGAAATCTGACCTGAATGCAGAATGGGAACATTCTCCCGTTCGGGCCGTTGTTTCGCCGCGAAATGGCTCCCGTCGAACGGTCTTTAAATTGAAACTCAAATTGCCAAAGAGCGACCGTCGGCTTTTTTCTTAACAACCGCTGTTTTTGCGAAGTTGATCGAAAACGATCTGATCAAGTTCTCACCTTCGGGCGAAACCCGGGTGTTTTTATTGATTCCGAACGATGTGAAAAATCTTTCGGGAATTTGTCTTGTTTGATCATTCGATGTTGCGCGAATGATGGTCCGTAGAGTGGATTTCCCACTCTGCGACTTCAACAAGAATTCTTACGCAGAGGCCGCTGAGGTTTTTCTCTGCGGTCTCCCCGATCTCTGCGTGAGACATTCGGTACCGCCCGCTTGTTTCTTAACAACTGTTAACTTTTGCTAGGGTGACTAAAAGCGATCCGGTCATCTTGTCACCTTGGCATCTTGCCGCCTTAGGTTTTTCCCGGGTGATTTGTTTTGGATTTGGTCTGTTTTGAACGAGTTGGAACATCTTTCGGGATTTCTGCGTGTTTCATAATTCGACGTTGAGCGGGGACGTACAATTTCGATGCGAAGGCGGTCAGTCGCGAAGACTCGCAAAGCAAAGCAGCATTGGAATTTCTGATTTCAGCATTCATTCGACATTGGGATTCTGAACTTTCGCAGATTTTCGGGTCCACAAAAGAACGGGGTTCCTTGTACATTACGCGTGGATAACTCGTGCGTTTTGGACAAGGAGGTCCCCGTATGTGGTCTGTCATACCCTCGATGGATGGTTTGTTGCAAGGTCTGATGCTCGCTTTTACTCAACCGTCGTTTGACACTCACCAGCAACTTTTTCTGGGCTGGCTCATGTGTTTTGGTCGGCGAACCGAATTTCGCGTGTTCGAGGCGATTGACGGAGCGCCGGTCGATCGGTTTTACAACTTCTTCAGCCGTTCGGCCTGGACCGTCCGCGAGTTGGCGCAGGCGGTCGCGCGACAGCCGACCGATTCTGGTGGTTCTCTCCCGCGGTCTGGAGGTTGGTTACGGGGACGTCTGTCTGTATACGACCGATCGGAAGGCCGACCCGAGATGGGTGGTGGAAACCTACGCCAGCCGCAACGTGATTGAGACGATGTTCAAAAGCAGCAAGCAGGTGATGGAGATCCAAAAGCCGCAGCATTGGTGCCAGGCGAGCATCGAAAAGCTCGCACCGTGGGTCTGGTTCGCGCAAAGCGTGGTGAGTCTGTGGTATCTGACGGAAGGCCGCCACCTTCCCGAAGCGAAGGCGGCCCGCAGGGAGCTTGGGGAGTGGGAAAGTGAATGGTCATTCCGCCAGATGTTTCGCCTGTTGCGTCGGTTGACAATCCGCCAGACAATTAAGGCCATGTCGGGGAGGAGGCGTGACATGACGGAATTAATTGAAAGCTTGGAGAACTACCTTTACTTGGCCGTATAGCGCCCGTTAAAACTGCGAAAGCTCAGGATTTGGACATTTGACATTCCCGCTCGCACCCGCTTTCCGCTCGCTGCTTTCGAATGCCTCTACCATAGGTGACTTTGTTGCGCAACAAGGAGGGCCTCCGAACTGCTTTCGATATGGGCAGACTCGAAGGATTTCATTAGGCTTGTGGCGTATTTTTCTCCTACTGGAAAGATGATTTGTGACCGAGACGTCCGAACTGGCCTCACTGCCACCTGTCGCGAGAGACCGCGCCTTCTGGGGGATGACCTCGACCCAGTTTCTGGGCGCATTCAATGACAATCTGTTCAAGCAACTGGTGCTTCTGATTTGCGTCGACGTCAATCAACTCACGCAGAAATCAGTCGACTATCAATCGTATGCGCTGGCAATCTTTGCGCTACCGTTTGTCTTGTTCTCGGGATTCGCGGGTTGGCTGTCCGACCGTAACTCCAAGCGGTCGATCATCGTACTCGCCAAAATCGCTGAAATCGGGATCATGCTTCTCGGCATGCTGGTATTTTTTTGGGGACCTGCGGAGAAGGAGCCTTTGCTCGGGTTACTGTTTGTCGTGCTTGGATGCATGAGCGTGCAAAGTGCATTCTTCGGGCCTTCCAAATATGGGATATTGCCCGAGATGTTCCGCACCTCGGATCTCCCTGCCGTCAACGGAATCGTTCAGATGACGACGTTCGTTGCCATCATTCTCGGCGGCGCGCTGGCTGGAATCGGCAAACAGTATTGGAAGGATGAGTTATGGAAAGTCAGTTTCGCGTGTGTACTGATCGCAGTGATTGGAACCTTGACGTCGTTTCTGGTTCGTAAAACTCGCATCGCCAAACCCGGCTTGAAATTTGAAACTTCGTCGCTGGTGATTCATCCGCACGTCAGAAACATGTTCAGGAGTGATTCGACATTGTTGGGAGTTCTGTTGGTATACACCTTGTTCTGGTTCATGGGAGGAGTGCTTCAACCGTCCGCCAACGCACTCGGAAAGGACCGTCTCGGCATGAACGACGGCCACACCAGCGTGTTGATTTCCGGAATCGCGGCGGGAATTGCGGTGGGGTGCGTGCTGGCAGCGAAAATGTCTCACCACAAAATCGATTTCCGCCTCGTGACCTGGGGAGCGTGGGGGATGTTCGCGTCGTTGCTGCTGACGATGTTTCTGACACTCAGTGCTCCGATTCCAGAAATCGCGGATCCCGAGGTCGCGATGGCAGACGAATCTCTGAGTTCACTTCTCTTTTCCGTTGGTGCACGCGAGTGGATGTTTCGGCTCTCACTTGTGTTGGTCGGCGTTTCGGGGGGGATGTTCGTCGTCCCGTTGCAGGTTTATCTGCAGACTCGGCCGCCCGACTCGCTGAAAGGGCGGACGATCGGAGCGATGAATCTGATCACGTGGATCGGCATTATCGGCTCGGCGGTCTTCTACGGAATCTGCAGCTTTCTCCTCGCAAAGTTGAAGACCAGTTTGAGTCTGGAATATGTACCGCTGGGCTATTTGTATGGAGTCCTGGCGTTGATCATTCTGCCGGTGGCGTTGTTTTATCGGCCGACTCCTGCGGAGGAGGAACTCCCCGATCCGAACGAGAAATTGACCTGAAGCGAGCGGCGCTTTCTGGATCTCTCCGAGAGTTCAGACCGAGTTTTTCAGTTCGTTTTCGAGTCTGATTCCGGAGCTGCGATATCTCGCCTGAATGAAATTCTTGATCGGCGGGAGATTTTTCCAGGTCATTCGATAGGCACCCCAGACCGTGGCCTTGAAGACTTTCTGTGTCTGGTCGTACTTGAGATACCCGGTCGGTATCTGTCGTTTAAAACCCTCGCGGAGCACTCCGACGGAAAGATAGCCGCACACGTCACCGTTGTAGTCATCGAGCACAGTCAGTTTTTTGGGAGACTCGGGAGCCTCCCGGCGTAGGAGTGCTTGATGATATCGATACAGGCGGTCCATTTTGGAGATGTGCGGCATGCGAAATGTCGGCATCGAGGGGTTTTCAGCGAAGGCATTGATTTCATCGTTGTTATTCGTGAGAAGCTGCTCGAGCGGTCCGTCGCGGAACTCCGACATGAATTCGACGTATCTCGTGTGAAGCGGAGGCGCACCGTCAGCCAGTCCCCACATGGCCGTCACGAGAGCCGCATCCTGCTTGTGACGATTGACGTACAGCGCCAGCACGGCCCGCACGTTGGGAGCGGGGCTGGGTACGATCACGGAAGCGAGCCGCTCAAAACCTATCGCTTCGAGTTGTTCGTGCATCCGCTGGAAGAATCCGACAACGTCCTTCGGAGGACGCTTCCGATCGGGATCGAACTCCACGACTTCGGGAGTTGCATCCATCTTGAACGTTGCCAGAATTAAAAGCGGAACACCTAGAAAATAGGCCGCCGAAAGTCCCAGAACGGTAATCCCAATCCAGACAGCAGGCCCGAGAGCAGTTTGTGCCAACACCATGAGGAATCCCTTTCGTCTTACAACAAACGAAACAGGGATTCTACCGACTCAGAAAGTGGATCGAAAAACTTTTTCGAAAAAAATCACATTCTCTTCGAATCCACTCGCGCGATCGAAGCCGGTGCGACTGAGGGCTGCGGCAGGTTGCTGTGCAGCTCACTTTTTCTTGGTTTTGGAGGCGGACTTCTTTTTCGTCTTTTTGGCAGCAGGTTGCTTTTCGTCTGATTTCTTTTTGTCGCCGAAGATATTGTCGTAGTTTGCCCAGAATTTGGGAGTCGTTCCCGTACGGACGATCGGTCCACTCATTTCGATTTTCTCCTGAAGATTCATGTCGAGTTACTCTCCTCATTCTTCTGCCTTGCGTCCCGAGTGTCAATAGCCGGAGAAATCGTCCCTGAGCGTTGTGGCCAGTGTTCAGTTGCTCGCCTGTTTGCGGTCCCCCTATACTTTCCACAGCATTCTCGCCGTTTGCATTTTCCGTTCATTGTTCCCCTTCAAAAATTGCACTCCCATCGCCTCTATGTCGCTGACCGATATCACGATTCGCGGCGCTCGCGAACACAATCTGCAGAACGTCGATCTGGTGATTCCCCGCAACAAACTCGTTGTGATGACCGGGGTTTCGGGATCGGGTAAAAGTTCGCTCGCGTTCGACACTCTGTATGCCGAGGGACAGCGGCGCTACGTCGAATCTCTTTCGGCTTACGCGCGGCAGTTTCTGGGCCAGATGCCGAAGCCGAATGTCGACGCGATTCACGGTCTGGCTCCGTCGATCTCGATTCAGCAGAAATCCAGCGGCCGAAACCCCCGCAGCACCGTAGGGACGATTACCGAGATCTACGATTATCTGCGCGTGCTGTATGCACGCGTCGGACTCGGGCATTGCACGCAGTGCGACCGGCCGATTACGGCTCAATCTTCCGAGATGATCCTCGAAACGATCCAGCAACTCCCTTCCGGAACGAAGTACCTGGTCCTGGCTCCGCTGATCCAGCAGCAAAAGGGGGAATACAAGGACCTGTTCGAAGACCTGCTCAAGCAGGGGTTTCTGCGAGCGCGGGTTAACGGAGAGGTCGTCCAACTGACGGATGAGCTGAACCTCGGCCGGCATATGAAACACACGATCGAGGTCGTCGTCGATCGCCTGACCGCGGGAAGCGCCACGCGAACCCGACTCGCCGAAACGATCGAGACCGCGCTCCACAAAAGCGACGGCTCACTGATCGTCGCCCAACCCCAGTCAAACGGCTCGTTCGACGACCGGCTGTTCAGCGCGAAATACGCCTGCACGCACTGTGGAATCAGCTACGAGCCTCCTTCACCGCAATTGTTCAGTTTCAACAGTCCGGTGGGGATGTGTCACGACTGCAACGGTCTCGGGATGCGACACGAACTGCTGCTGGACAAGTTGATTCCCGACGAATCCAAATCGCTGTGGGCCGGAGCGCTGGAGCTGGTCGGTCCGATTCGCAAAGTCGGACGGTGGAAAAAGCACATCTACAAAGGGATCGCCGAAGCGATCGAGGAAGACTTTCAACTCGACGAGGATTTACTCAAAACCGCCTGGGAAGAACTTCCTGAGGAGGCGCGCGAGAAGTTTCTGTACGGACTCGGCGATCGCAACATCACGTTTCAATGGCGACACTCGGGGGGTGTCTGGAAGCATGGCGGGACTTTCGCAGGCGTGATCGACGAACTGCTGGAGAGCTACCGCAGTTCCCGAAATCCGATGCGCCGCCGACAAATCGAAAAGTTTCTGGCGTTTCGGGCTTGCACCGCTTGCCGGGGAAGCCGTTTGAATGCTCAGGCGCGAGCGGTCCGCCTGACTTCGGGGAATCTCAAATTCTCCCGGAAAAAAACAGAACGTTCGCTTTCGCTGTCCGAGGTGTGCGGGTTGAGTCTCGACCGGGCGTATCAATTCTTCGAATCGCTCGAACTGAACGAGACGCAACAACAGATCGCCGAAGAAGCGCTCAAGGAGATTCGCGGACGCGTCGGTTTTCTGCTGCGCTGCGGTCTCAACTATCTCACCCTCGATCGCACGGCCCCGACGCTTTCGGGGGGAGAAACGCAGCGGATCCGGCTCGCGAGCCAGATCGGATGCGGGCTCGTCGGCGTGATCTACATTCTGGACGAGCCTTCGATCGGGCTGCATCCCCGCGACAATACGATGCTGCTCGACAGTCTTTGCGAACTGCGCGATCAGGGAAATACCGTGATTGTCGTCGAGCACGATGAAGAAACCATGCGGGCCGCCGACCAGATTATCGATTTCGGTCCCGGTCCTGGAATACGGGGAGGCGAAGTCGTCGCCCAGGGATCGCTTTCGGAGATCGTCAAATCCCGGAAGAGCGTCACCGGAGCGTATCTGTCGGGGAAGCGAAAAATCGCCGTCCCCGAGACGCGACGGTCAGGAAGCGGGCACGTTCTGAAAATCGTCGGTGCCCAGCACAACAATCTGCAGGGACTCGATGTCGAGATCCCGCTCGGTAAATTCGTCTGCGTAACCGGCGTGAGCGGATCGGGGAAAAGTTCGCTGATCAACGATATTCTCTGGGAGGCGGTCAATCGGGATCTCAATAAAGGGAAGGGGACTCCCGGTGCGCACGATCGGATCGAAGGGCTCAAGCATCTCGACAAGGCGATCGACATTGATCAATCCCCGATCGGCCGAACTCCCCGTTCGAATCCCGCGACCTACGTCAAATTGTTCGATCTGATCAGGACGCTTTATACGCAACTGCCCGAGTCCAAAATTCGCGGATACAAACCGGGGCGATTCAGTTTCAACGTTCCTTCGGGGCGCTGCGAAGCGTGCGAGGGTCACGGAGCGAACAAGCTGGAGATGGATTTTCTGGCGGACATCTGGGTCGAGTGTCCCGTCTGTCAGGGGAAGCGGTTTCATCACGAAACGCTCGAAGTCAAATACAAAGGGAAGAGCATCGCCGAAGTGCTCGACATGGACGTGCAGGAAGCCCTCGAACACTTCGAACATCACCCCAAGATTCATCGGTTGTTGCAGACGCTGCACGACGTCGGACTCGATTATCTCAAACTCGGGCAACCCTCTCCGACACTTTCGGGTGGCGAAGCGCAACGGATCAAACTCGCCCGCGAGCTGGGCAAGCGCAGTACGGGGCAGACGCTCTATCTGCTCGATGAACCGACGACCGGGTTGCACTTCGCTGATGTGGAGAAACTGCTCGAGGTTCTCCACGGATTTGTCGACGCGGGAAACACGGTACTCGTGGTCGAACACAATACCGACGTGATCAAAACCGCCGACTGGGTGATCGACCTCGGTCCCGAGGGTGGTTCTGGCGGAGGAAAAATTGTCGCGGCGGGGGTTCCGGAAACCATCGCCAAAGCCAGAGATTCGCACACAGGAATGTCTCTCAAGCCGTATCTCAACGGTTTGACGGGGACTGCCAAAACCAAGGGGAAAACCAAACTTTCCCGTGGAAACGCCAATCTGCCTGTGATGAATTCGTTGGCGCGGAGGACGAGAGTCAAAGAGTTCAAGCAGATCGAGATCACGGGAGCCAGGCAACACAATCTGCAGGATCTGAACCTCACGATTCCTCGCGAAAAGATGAGCGTGTTCTGCGGACCGAGCGGCAGCGGGAAAACTTCGCTCGCGATGGATACGATCTACGCGGAAGGGCAGCGGCGGTACGTCGAATCTCTGTCGGCTTATGCGCGGCAGTTTCTGGGGCAGATGCCGAAGCCCCGAGTCGAACACATCCAGGGACTGTCCCCCGCGATTGCCATCGAACAGAAAAACACCGGTTCGACCCCCCGCGCGACCGTCGGGACGATCACCGAGATCTACGATTACTTTCGCGTTCTGTATGCGCGATTGGGAGTGCAGTATTGTCCCGATTGCCGGGAGCCGGTGGAATCCCAGACGACCGATCAGATCATCGAGAAGTTACTGGAAGGCGCGCCGGGTACGAATGTGATTCTGCTGGCTCCGCAGCAAATTGCGCTGAATCGTTCCTATCAGAGTCTGTGGGACAAACTCAAAGCCGAAGGTTACACGCGCGTTCGTGTGGATGGTGAAATTACTCGTCTCGAAGAGGCCCCCGCCATCGATCACAAACGGAAGCATCGTGTCGAGGTGGTTGTCGATCGCCTCCCGATTTCGCGAGGCAAACGCGGACGGCTGGCCGATTCGGTCGAACTGGCGCTGAGTCTCGGTCACGGAATGATGACCGCGGCAATCGAACGTGCCGACGGAACCTTCGAGGATCGTCCGTTCTCACTGGCGCGATACTGCCATTCGTGCGAGCGGAGCTTCGAACAACTCTCCCCGCACCACTTTTCGTTCAACAGCCCGCTGGGATGGTGCGCGGCGTGCGAAGGGTTGGGGATCGAATCAGGCTCGACGCTGCTGGAACAACTTGTCGATCCCGACAAATCACTCGCGGAGGGAGCGATTCGGGCCTGGCCGCGATTTGCGGAAAACGCGGAATTCGCCAGATATCTGCAATCGATCTGCGATCACTTCGGGATCACCTGCGACGAACCGATGGGACACCTCAGTTCCTCGCAGCGTCACATACTGCTGTTCGGTTCGGACGACGACGAATGGATTCCGCTCGATTTGTCAGGGCGGATGAGTATCCGGTTTAAAGGCTTAATGCCTGCGCTCGAAGAAGCGTCCCAGCTTTCCTACACTTATCGCCGCAAGCTGCAAGGACAGCTCAGTCAGGGACAATGTTCGGTCTGCCGGGGGAGCCGCTTGCGGGAAGAATCGGCGGCTGTACGTCTGAGAGACGTTACGCTGGACAGTCTTTGCCGAATGCCGCTCAACGAGGCTCTCGGATTTCTTCAATCTCTCGAACTCGACAAGCGGGAGAGAGAATTTGGAGACGATCTGCTGAAAGAAGCGATTCACCGTCTCACGTTTTTGATCGACGTCGGGCTCGATTATCTCAACCTCGGGCGATCGCTGCCGACATTGTCGGGAGGGGAAAGCCAGCGGATTCGACTCGCGGGACAACTCGGCCGGGCATTGACGGGCGTGCTGTACGTCCTCGACGAACCGACGATCGGATTGCATCCTCGCGACAACAAACGGCTGCTCGAAGCGCTCAAAAAATTGCGGGATCAGGGGAATACGCTCGTACTCGTCGAGCACGACCGCGAAGTGCTCGAGACCGCCGACCGTCTGTACGACTTCGGGCCGGGCGCGGGACGCCTGGGTGGAGAAATCATCGGTGAAGGAACTCACAAATCGCTCGGACGAAACAAGAACTCCCTCACGGGGCGTTACCTCTCGGGGAAAGAGGAAATCCCGATTCCCAAGTTTCGCCGTATTTCAGGCGCAGTCAATGATATCCCCCCCGGTGGCGGCTGGCTCGAAGTGTTGGGAGTACGCCACCGTAATCTGCGCGACGTCGATCTCAAAATTCCCCTCGGAACATTTACGTGCGTGACCGGCGTCTCGGGTTCGGGGAAAAGTTCGCTGATCGAGGAAACTTTGGCGCGTGCCGTGGCACGTAAATTGACTCGTTCTGGAGATGAACCTGGCGAGCACGCGGAACTCTTCGGGATCGAGCATCTCAACAAACTGATCATCGTCGATCAACAACCGCTGGGATCGACGCCTGCTTCCAATCCTGCAACGTACACAGGGGTGTTCGATCATATTCGGGAACTGTTCACACGGCTGCCTGAAGCGAAAGTTCGCGGCTACCGGCCGGGGCGGTTCAGCTTCAACCGTCCGGGCGGTCGATGTGAGGCCTGCGAAGGGAACGGCCAGATCTGCGTCGAGATGCATTTTCTGCCCGACGTCTGGGTGGAGTGCGAAACCTGCAAGGGGAGGCGGTTCAACCAGGAAACGCTCGACGTCAAGTTTCGGGAAAAATCGATCGCCGACGTGCTGGAAATGTCCATCGGCGAGGCCAACGAACTGTTTCATAACGTGCCGAAAATCCGGCAGTATCTGGCGACGCTGTGCGCGATCGGGCTCGATTATCTGACGCTGGGACAGTCCGCTCCCACGCTGTCGGGAGGTGAGGCCCAGCGGGTTAAACTGGCCGCCGAACTCGCTCGCCCGCAGACGGGAAAGACGCTCTACATTCTCGACGAGCCGACGACGGGGCTGCATTTCGACGACATCAAGAAACTGCTCAAAGTGCTGGGGAGTCTGGTCGAGGCGGGGAATAGCGTCGTGGTGATCGAGCACAATCTCGATGTCATCAAAACAGCCGACTGGGTCATCGATGTCGGACCGGAGGCGGGAGACGGAGGCGGTTGGATCGTCACCGCTGGAACTCCCGAACAGATCACCGGTCTCGAAGAAGTTCCTCCCGCCGACCCGAAGCACGACTCCAAAGGTCCTTACTCGTTCCGGAGTGATTTTCCCTCCTGGACCGCGACCAGTCTCAAGCCGATCCTGGAAACCGGTACGAGACAAGAGACCGAAATATTTGACGTCGAACAGGCTGCGAAAAAACAGGAGGGAGATCTCGATCTTCGCCAGATCGGCAAGGACGAGAAAATGCCCTGGGAGCGCGACGGCAGACGCTGGCATACCCGCGAACGTCGCGCGTACAACGGCAATGCCTGCCAGTGGGAAGGAGAGGCTCTCGAATACGTCGTCGATCGAATTGTTCAGAACGAGAAACTCTCTTCGATCAACTGGAACAATCGGTCGGTGGTTGAGATTTCCGGCGCGGGTTCGACCTCAAACTGGTTTCTGCATGCGATGACCGCTGACGAATGGCTGCTGACGCTCAAGTTTCGGGTCCGAAAAAACACCTTCCAGCAGGACAAACTGGCCGGTGAAATCGATCTTCCTCCCCTCGATCAGGTGGATGAACTTCCCGTTTACGGCAGAACGAGCAGGGTCCGGGTCAAGAACCTCAACGGACCCTGGCAGGAAGTGCAGATGGCCGTTCACTGGCTCGAAGAAATCGAAACACCCGAGTTCGAGCGATTTCTGAATCAAGCGATTGAATCTTACCTCGGTCAGACGACCGCCGAGAAACTGAACGTCGAGGAACTGACTCCGTGGAAAGTTCTCGGCCGGAAATGGCATTACAAGCGGAAAGGGTTTCCGAGCAACCATCGGGTACAGTGGCAACCTGCTGTTCTGGAAGGGATCGAGGAATTGTTGCGGCAGACCTTTCCTGCCACCGAATGGGATTGGACGAATAAGTCGCTGGTCAAAATCTCGCTGCCCGGCGAATCTGGTTCGTTCGCCTCACTCAATACGAAACGCCGGGAAGGTGTCGATCTGCGGTTATTGATGCCGGCGGAACTCTTCGCACTCGGCCGCATCGCAGGATTTGGAAGCACTCGCGAGGTGACGCAGAAATCGGATGGAACGGAAGAGATTACCATCCGTTTTCGCACTGTCGAACAAGCGACTTCGCCTGAACTCCTCGAGTTCCTCCGGGAATATGCCGCTGCGGTCAAATGTATTTGAGACCGTTCCGCGAGTGCACCGGGCATAAAAAAACTCCTTGAAACCGAAATTTCGGCTTCAAGGAGTTTGAATGACAATCGATAGAAGTGTCAATTACTCTTTCAAGTCATCCCGTGTGTACGGGCTAGTAGGAGTTTCTGGCGTCTTTTCCTGTTGCTTTCGCAATTCGACGCGTTGATGCGCCAAAACCAGCATTTTCTGGGCATTGACCAACTCGGCTCTTGTGAACATCGGAGTCGAGTGGCCCACCAGGCTGACCTGTTGCTTTTGAGCCATTTGTTCGAAACTCAAGCCATCCGTCAGATGCCACGTGGCTGCCTGGGCGATTCCCGAGGGGATCGATCCGGTGGCGACCATTCGCAGGAGTTCTTTGAGGTACTCGTTCTGTGTCCCCTTCTCGAGCGGCATCATCTGGTACTTGTATCCACTTCGTGGTGGTTTGACAGCGTGTTCAAGGCAGACGCTGCTGAAGTTCAATCGAACCCGAGCTTGCGGAGGAATCGAGAAGAATCCGCCTCCACCCCCGCCGCCGAATTGTCCTCCTCCCATGCCTCCACCACCCATGCCGCCGCCACCCATGCCTCCACCACCCATGCCTCCACCACCCATGCCGCCACCCATTCCTTGATTCTGCCCGCCCATTCCACCTCCACCCATGCCGCCACCACCCATTCCACCCATTCCACCACCACCCATTCCGCCACCACCCATGCCGCCTCCGCCGAAGCCGCCGCCGCCAAATTGCTTCAGATTCTGCACCGCGATGACTGCGTCAGGAATTTTCACCGTGAGCGGTTTATCGGAATGGTTCTCGATAAACGCGAACCCTTCGTGTTCGTCTTTGGTGATGATATAAGCTTGCAGATCGCCTTTATCCATTCCCTCAAACAGTTCTACCTGTTCGGCGGTCGGATCGAGTTTCGTCTTGAGATACGTCTTCATCCGCGATTTGTCGTTGTCGGCACCCGAGAGAGTACCAACCATCAGAGCCGCACACACAACAAAAGCCGCAGCAGGCATTGTACGGGTTGAGCTTTGACTTGGAGATTTCATGTCACTTGTTCCCTTTTCGTGAGAGGCTAAAAAGACATTCTCACGCTGTGAACCCACCCGATCACTCCGACAGGGAGTTTGAATTCGAGAGAAGACTCGAACTCGTCGATCGTTCAGCGCAGATGTGTGTAACATCCCCCCATCGTTGGAGGAATACCTCTCCCTATCATATCGCATGTTTGCCGCGAGATACAACAAAAAGTTTCCCGGGATTTCACCTTTTTCATAGAGACGGGTTCCCGGCTCCCCGACTTAACCGTTATCGCCGGTACATTGCGACTTTTTCCGACTCGAATTTCGAAACGAATTCCACGGATCGATCCCTCCCCGAACTCCGGCGACGGACTCCCGATTCCCGGTGTTTTCCAGTCGATCGAAGCACGATTTGTAATCTTTACACCCTCCGGCCCGGTTCTCACGAATTTCGCGCTCGATTGAGTGATGTTCGATCTCCGATGTGACGATAAATCCAGAACAGTCAGGTTTTTTAATCCCGATTGACGGATTCGGCGCGTTCGAATCGTCGACTTTACTCCCACCGAAAGTGAGAGACAGGTTTCGAAACCTGCTCTCGCAGCAACAGGGTTCAGCACGATTCTCCCATGGATGTTCCTGCTCGACATCGACGTTCACTGATTCTCATCGCACTCGTGGCTTATCTCACGAGCGGACTGACCGGGTGTCTCTCCCGCACGACGTTCAGCTCTTTCGCCGACAAGGTGAAAAAGGAGACGGTTCAGCTCGAGTATTTTATTAAAAACGCGAAGCCCGAACTCGATCCCTGGTCTTCGTTTGCAGACAAACCCCTGGTCGCCGCCTCCTGGGACGAAAGTGATCAAACTTCTGTCCCCGATCCGAACCCCTATTCGGCGGAATTGAATGTCGAATTTCCTCATCCCGAGCATGGGACGGAACGGGCTTTGGCGACGCTGATGATCTACGAGCGGCCCCTTCCGGAGAAGACCTTTCAACCGGCACGCCGGTCTCCGTGGTACAAAAGAATGTGGCCGAACTCGTGGCGACCCGTTTCCGAGACGCCTAAACTCACTCCCTCTGAGATTCTCACTCTCGACATCTCGCGGTCGCAATTCGATCTGTTGATGAGCGATCTGAAGCGGGATAACTATCTCAACGAATCGGTTCAGGACAAACGATCGCTGCCGGGCCGGGGAGATGCGTCTCTGATGGTCAAACGTAACGACAAGCCGATCCATCGATCGCTCGTGACCGATCCCCGCCTGAACGAATTTGTGCGGCGGATTTATCAGGAAGGGAATGTCGTCCTGGGTCACCGGGAGTCCGAGCAGAGTATCATCCGGACCTCTGCCGTGTTCGAAGCTCCCACGCCGTGGTGTGAATAAGCAGCTTTGAAGACCCGCTTTTCGTGGCAGACTCGACCGGCTCGTGTTATAACGATCTGTGCGTACTTCGCCGTTCGTTTCCTTCTGCCGCGGGTCCGAATTCATGCTTCGTTTCTCCCTTCGCCTGAGTTGTCTGTCTCTCATCGTTGCCGCCGGATGCATCCTTGAAGAATCATCCGCTCCCGAGACGTCATCTGATAGCCCGAAAGCCGTCGACACGACCGAGACAACCGTCCTCGAACCGGTACCCGTGAAGACCGAACCGGACGATCCCGAATCCGTCAAGGCGCTCGAAGCGGTGGCCACGAGCGTGAAGAAAAATGGTGAGGGAAACGTCATCGAAGTCAGTTTCCGGGAAGCGACGTTCACCGGAGACGATCTGAAACACTTGTCGGGACTGAAACACGTGCAGGCGATACTGCTCAACGACGCACAGATTTCCGATGCCGATCTCGCTCCAATCGCCGGATTGACCACGCTCCGCACACTCGATTTGCGAGGCGCGTCCGTCGGTAACGACGCGCTGGTTCATCTGGCCAATCTGACGAATCTGCGACTGCTGCAATTCAACGGCCAACAGGGAGCCACCCGAATCAGCGACAAGGGACTGGCTCAGCTCACCAACTTGAAAAGCCTCAAATCGCTCGCGCTCGATTATCTCGATATCAGTGCCGAAGGACTGGAATATCTGAAAGACCTTCCCAATCTGGAAGAGCTGTATCTGAAAAAGACGTTTGTGGTCGATGAAGAACTCGAACTCCTCTCGACGTTTCCCAAACTCAAAAAACTGCGGCTCTCGGAAAACTCGATCACCGGAGCAGGCCTCGCCCATTTGAAGCAGCTCTCAAATCTGATCGAACTCGATCTCAGCGAATGCAGTCAACTCTTCGATGACGATCTGTCTCACCTCGCCGAGATGACCTCGCTCGAAAAACTGAATCTGTGGCGTTTGCAAATGACCGACGCCGGTGCCGAGCATCTCGCTCCGCTGGTGAACCTGCTTTGGCTGAATCTCGATAACACTCAAATCAGCGATCGCGGTCTCGTTCACTTGTCCGGAATGACGAAACTCAAATTCCTGCATCTGGGGTCAACGTTGATCTCCAATGAAGGGTTGTCGCACCTCGAAACGTTGACTGCACTCGACGATCTAAAAGTAACGCGGACCGGCGTGACCGAGGAAGGGGTCAGCGCTCTCAAGCAAAAACTCCCCAATACGGAAATCCAGCTCAAGTACATTGCAGGTGAATAAGAAACGCAACCGTGGAAAGCTCCACGGTCGCGTTCGATTTGCTTAGAGTTTTCCTTCGAGTTCGGGTTCACCGAGACTCAGACGACCTCCCAGCCTTTGCGATACTCCTTGCGAATGTATTGATTCGCCTTCTCGGAATTGGTTGCTTTGAGATTGGCACCGTCCCACTGCAACTTCTCACCGCTCCGATAGGCGACGTTTCCGAGCAGCACCGTTTCGGACAGAGCACCCGAGTAATCGAAGTTGCACGTCGTGGGCGATCCGTCCTTGCACGCTTTGATCCATTCGGCGTGATGGCCGATCGAGCGCGGAATCGTCGGTGCGGGGGGTTCGTACTTCGCAAATTTTTCTTCCGGGTACAACCGATAGCTGCCGTAGTCGGCGAACATCATTCCCTCGGTTCCGACGAAGAACACACCGCTTGCTCTCACACGCTGCCCATGCAGTTCATTGGGAATCTGAGTTCCGTCGGACCAGGTGAACTTGACCGGTGGCATTTTGTCGCGGGCGGGGAACTCGTAGTGAACCGTCAGGCCGAGCGGGCAGGTTTCCGGATGCACTTCCGGGCCTTCCGCGACGCACGAGATCGGATGCCGCAGCTTCAGCGCCCAGAACGGCAGATCCATGTAGTGGCATCCCATGTCACCCAGCGTTCCCTGACCGAAATCCCACCAGCGTCGCCAATTGGCCGGATGGTAGATGCTCGGAACGAAGGGCCGCATCGGCGCGGGACCGATCCACAAATCCCAACTCAAGTGAGCGGGGGGTGTTTCGCCCCCTTCGGGACGCTCTCCGCCGCCCCAGCCTTTTCCGACCCAGACGTTGACTTCGGTCACGTCGCCGATCGCACCCGACTGGATGATCTCGACCACGCGGCGATAGTTTTCCTCGGCGTGAATCTGCGTCCCCAACTGTGTCGCGACCCCCGCTTCTTTCGCGGCTTCGGCGATCAGCCGCGCTTCGTGAACGGTATGCGTCAGCGGCTTTTCGCAATAGACGTGTTTGCCCTTGCGGATCGCCCGGATCGATGCGGGGGCATGATGATGGTCGGGTGTCGCGACGACGACAGCGTCGATGCGATCATCTTCCTCTTCCAGCATCTCGCGATAGTCGGAATACGTCCGCACACCCGGAATGTCTTTCGCGGCCCGATCCAGATAGTTCTTGTCGATATCGACAAAGGCCACGATGTTTTCACCGGCCACACCGCTGACGTTCGCCGCCGCTCGGTTCGCCGTTCCGATACAGGCGACGCTCAGTTTTTCGAGAGCGGATCTCCCTTCGGCCTGGGGGAACCCGGTCCACAGACCGGTCGTAATGGCCGCCGCACCGGCGGTGGTCGATTTCAGAAAATCACGGCGTTTCAGATTACTGGACATCTCGAATCCTCTGGGTTAAAGCGAAGTCTCACGGCGCAGCACCGATCAATCTCCGTTTATCTTAAAGGCCGGTCGCGACGGTGGCAAACGAGATCCGGACAAGAACTCAATTTCGAGGGGCGGCGGGAGTGCTCTCGGCGGCTTGAATCTCGACCCGATCGGATCGGCGGATGTTGAAAATCAGTTTCCGCGAAACGTGATACAGATTGTGCCGCGTTTTCTGATCGGGGTCCTCGACCATTCTGAGCAGGATCTTGTCGAGCAGAATCTGACTTTCCAGATTGTGTTCGGTCACGATCGACAACAGAACGATCGCCGTCCCCCTCCGCACGTTTTCGTGCTTGTGTTCGAGCAACAGCGTGATTTCGTCCAAGGCTTTGGTTCCGTACGCAACCAGACCCGCCCGGGCCACCGCCATTTTCTCGTAGGCCGCATTTTCTCCGGGCGTCCCTTCGGCACTGACCCAACTCAGCACAGCCCGTTCGAACTCCTGCGACGCCTGGCGAACCGAGTTGTCCTGCGCGTTCGCGCGGAGGGAAAAGGCTGTTCCGGTCACGATCAATAACAAAATCAAAAATTGACGCATGTTCGCTGCCTCGTTCAGAAGATCGGGAGAGTGGGAGAGTGTAAAACCTGTCGCGATTTGCGCAAAGACCGATTTTACGGAGATCAGAGCGACCTGGAACTGAGTAGGAAAAGTATCAAATGTCGGAAAAGTGCGAAAAGTACCCTGATCACGGCTTGTTTCGACACTTTGCACATTTTCTCACTTTTCGCGCGGACCAGTCGCGGGAAGTTGCGCGCTTGTGACAAACCTCCTCGCTCCTGCGTCGGGGAGGGTGTTGTCAAATTGATGACAGATTTTCAAAGAACAGGGCCAGTTTTGTTTCACAACTTCGCGAAGTTGATGAATTTGAAGATCAAAAGTTCAAAAGTTCAAAAGTTCGATAAATTTCAGCGAAAAAAAACGAGAATGGCCGATTGTGAAGACCGCGCGCCATCAAATTGATGACACTTTGCATCACAAAGCTTGTTTCACAATTCCAGGGTAGCTGTTTGTTGTCAAATTGATACACCTCCGATGGGGGGTATAAAGTAGAAGGTGGAAGAGTGGAAGGTGTTGTGAGGATTTAGGATGTAGCATAAGAGCCTGTGATAGCTCCACTTTGAACATTCGAACTTGAACCTTTCATTTGTCATTGGGATTTTGACATTTGACATTCCCCCCCCCTTTTCTCGTTCGGCTTTCCGCTTTCGAAACCTTCTCTATCTATGGGGACTTTGTTGCGCAACACGGGGTTCGGTTTCACCACGAAAGGCTCGAAAGACACGAAAACGGGGAAGGTGGGGTGAATTTGGTTGTCGGATTTCCTGGAGATGTTCTCCGAGCGGTTCGTCACAGTTTTTATTTTTTGATCGTTTCTGCGAACCGAGGTCGCTTTGACGCAGCACGAGTTCCGAGGGCGAGCCGGGGACGTTATGCACTGAGTACGAGTTATTTTCGAATCGAGCTTTACAACCCTCTGTTTACTGACTTAAGATAAAACGTTAGCAAGCTAATGATTTATCAGGTGGCGAGCAACAGTTCTTTTTTAACCGGATTTGCACATGCTTGAGTTTGATTTCGAACAGAGTCTCGGGTGTTGGATTGCTCTGACGAACCAGTCGTTGCGGCGAGCGTTGACCGCTCGACTGGCCGACGAAGGGATCACCATTCGACAGTGGGAAGTTCTGGCGTGTGCCGCGTTCAAGAAGGACGACTTATCGCAGGTCGAGTTGGCGGAAATGCTCGGAATCGAGGCTCCGACCCTGGCGGGTATTTTGTCCCGCATGGAACGGGACGGGTGGCTGGTTCGCGAAAACTGTTCGCGCGACAAGCGGCGTAAACTGATCCATCCGTCCGAAAAGGTCGAGGAGGTCTGGGAGCAGATGGTGGAATGCTGCCTGGAAGTCCGGGCACAAGCGGTGAGCGGGTTCAATTCGGAAGAACTTGCGACCCTGAAGAATTATTGCGAGCGGATTCGTGCGAATCTCGAAGCGACTGTGGAGCTGACTCAGCCCTCTTGATTCCCGTCCAACGGTGAAGTTTCCCTCTCCATGATCTCAATGATTGCGATGATACGTAATTTGCTTCAAAAATCCCTTATTCCGTTATTGCTGTGCGCTGCGATCGGCTTGACGGGATGCAGTTCCGAAAAACCGCAACCCAAGGGGCAGCCTCCAACCCTGGCGAGTGTCACGCCTGTCAAGATTCGCGATGTCACTCCCAAAGTCTTCGTGATCGGTACCGTGCGTCCGGTCAAGACAAGTGTGGTCGCTTCGGGATCGAGCGGAGTTGTGGATGCGTTCCTCGTCGATGAGGGTCAGTACGTCAACGAGGGAGATGTTCTCTGTGAATTGCGGATGAAGTCCACCGATCTCGATATCGAGAAAGAGAAAAAGTTAATCGATGAGCACAAACGCGAATACGAAAAACTCAGTAAAGGATCCCGCCCGGAAGACATTGCGGAAGCCCTGGCAAAAATGCAGGCAGCCGAAGCCAGCTACAATGCAGCACTGCGTCGATACCGACTGGTAGACGATTTGTTTCGCAAACGAACCCGTTCTCAGGACGATCTGGATGAGGCGAAGGATGCACTCGAGGTTGCCAAGTCGACGCTCGCCTCTCTGCAAGCCGCTTACGAACGTGTGCAAAAAGGTCCTCGGCAGGAAGAAATCGACATCGCCCGAGCGAAGCGGGATGCTCAGACCATATACGTGGAATATCTCGAAGCGGAAAAGGAAAAACGAATCACGAAGGCACCCTTTTCAGGCTTCGTGACCACTCAACACACCGAAGTGGGGCAATTCCTGAAACTGGGCGATCCGATCGTGAGTCTGGCGAGTATGGGAGAGGTCGATGTGATCGCGAACGTCGATCAGCTCGATCTCAGACACATTCAGCTCGGGCAATCCGCAACTGTGAAAGTGCAGGGGAGCGAATCGATCGAGCTGGAAGGGAAGGTGATCTCGATTGTTCCCCGCAGCGAATGGGAATCCGGTTCGCGGGGTTTCCCCGTCAAAATCCGGATCGAGAAGAACCTGACGTCCGATTCCCACTCGGACGACGCACCTCCTCGTCCGCTTTTACAAGAGGGGATGATGGCCCAGGTCGAATTCGAAGGGACTCCCCTCGTCGCGACGATGGTCTCCAAAGATGCGCTCGTCCGGACTTCCAACGGGATGTTGATCTACACATTCGAATCCGGAGCGAAGGCGGAAAACGGACCGACGACTGGGATCGTCAAAATGGTACTCGTCGAACTCGGGTTGAGCGAAGGAAATGATATCCAGGTCGTCAAGACGCGCTCGCTTCCGGGAATGCCCGAGACGAAACTCGATGCCAGCACAATGGTCGTGACGGAAGGCGCCGAACGCTTGCGACCCAATCAGGAAGTCATACTGACACCTCCCAAACAGGCCGTCATCAAAAACACTCCTCCCAAAAATGCTCCGCCCGATACACCCGGCGGAGAATAGAGGAAGTCTCGGTCAGTCGTCCGCCACGTTCAGTTCTCAGAGATCATTTCACGATGTGGATCATCAATTTCTCGATTAACAATCCGGTCAAAGTCGCGGTGGGAGTGATTTTGTCGGTGCTCTTCGGATTGATCGCATACTACAAGACGCCGGTTCAATTGACGCCGGAAGTGATCGAACCCCAGATCACCGTCACGACCATGTGGCCGGGAGCCAGTGCGCAGGAAGTCGAACGGGAAATCGTCGAGGAACAGGAGGCCCAGCTCAAAAGCGTCGAAGGAATGCGCGAATTCACGAGCACCAGCGCCCCGGGAGTGGCGACGATCGTGATGAAGTTTGAGGTTCAAGTCGATCTGGACGTGGCGTTCGCAAACGTCAGCGACAAACTCAACCAGGTGCCGCAGTATCCTGAAGACGCGCGCGAACCGACGATCAGCCGGGTCGATCCCAACGCAAACGCGATTGCATGGTTTATCCTCAAGCCGATTCCTCCGAACGTCGGTGATTTGCGAGCTTTCGTCGCGACGCACCCCGAGGCGGCAGAAGATCTCGCCCCCATGATCTCGAGACGAGAGAAAATCGTGCTCTCCAAACTGCAGCGCCTGGGAGCGAAACATCCCGACCTGCTGGGCTACGTGGAAGGGAAGAACAACGCCGCCAAGATGCGGAAATTCGCTCAGGACAACATCGAGTCGGTCTTCGAACGCGTCAAAGGAATCGCCAACGCCAACGTGGTGGGAGGTCAGGAGCAGGAATTTCGAGTCGTCGTCGATCCGGCCAGACTGGCGGCCTTCAAAGTGACGGTGGGGGACCTTCGACGGCAGATCGATCTGCGAAATAAAAACACCTCTGCGGGAGATCTCCGGGAAGGGAAAAGCCGGAGTGAAATACGGACGATCGGTCAGTTCGATTCTCCCGAACAGGTGGCGGAAACGATTATTGCCGTCCGAGACGGGACGCCTGTCCGCGTCAAAGACGTGGCACGGGTCGAACTCGATTATAAGAAGCCCGACGGAGTCGTGCGGCAGAAAGGGGTCGCGGGACTGGCGATCAATGCGCAGCAGGCTCCCGGCACGAATCTGATCGAGATCATGGGCCCCCCGCGATCAGCTTTCGATGCCGACGGAGACGGACAAATCACACCCCTCGAACTCTCCGAAGCCAAGATGAAGTACGGCAATTCGCTGCGCTACGCCGCGGAGGAAATCAATCAAAGCGTGTTGAAGCAGCGAGGTCTGTATCTGGAGCAAGTCTACGATCAGACGGAATACCTCGATTCGGCTCGATCGTTAGTCGTGAATAATATTTACGTCGGCGGCGCACTCGCAATTATCGTCTTACTGTTGTTTTTGCGCAGCGCGCGGTCGGTTTTGATCATCGGTCTGTCGATTCCGATCAGCATCATTGCGACATTTCTGTTCGTCCAGGGTTTCGGGCGAAGCATCAACGTGATCAGTCTCGCGGGCATGGCGTTTGCGGTCGGGATGGTCGTCGACAACGCGATCGTCGTGCTCGAAAACATCTATCGGCACTATCAGTTGGGAGAAGAGCCTGCGGAAGCCGCCGCGAAGGGAACCAACGAAGTCTGGGGGGCGGTGCTCGCGTCGACTCTCACGACGCTGGCTGTGTTCATCCCTGTAATTTTCGTGCAGGGACAGGCGGGACAACTCTTTCGCGACATCGCCATCGCGATCAGTTGCGCCGTCGGCTTGTCGTTGATTACCTCGATCACCGTCATCCCGGCAGCGGCCAAACGGATTCTGAAAAAACGAACCAGCAACACAAAAGATGGCCAGAGCGCGATTCCCGTCGGATTCGACGAACAGTCCAAAACGGGACGATTGAACCATCTGACCAGCGCGTGGGGGAACTTTATTTATTGGTTAATCACGTTACGGGGGGGGACGGTGATCCGTCTCGTAATTGTCCTCCTGTTCGTGTCGGGTTCGCTGTTCGGAGCGTATTGGCTGACACCCAAAAAAGAATACCTGCCCGAAGGGAACCGCAATCTGGTCATCGGGATCATGATTCCGCCTTCCGGATACAATCTCGAGAAAATGATGGACATCGGCAATTCGGTCGAAGCCGAACTGGCGAAATACTGGGAAACCGAAGCGGGGACGCCCGAGGCGAAAGAACTGGGAGTGCTGATCGATAATTTCTTTTTTGTCGCTCGGGGGCGAATGCTCTTCATGGGAGCGCGCTCGGTCGATCCCCTTCAGGCGGCGAAATTGATCCCGATCATGCAACGGGCAGCGTCGCAAACTCCCGCCGTGTTCGTACGCGTCTCACAAACCTCGTTGTTCGACTCGGCTCTCAGCGGCGGACGGTATATCGACGTGCAGATTACCGGTCCCGATCTCGAGGAATTGTACAGAGAAGCGAGCGCGTTGTTTCTGTACAATCCCGAGCGGCCATCCGATTTTCCGGAACCGGTTCTCAAGCACTTTCCGCCGGGTGATGGTCATCAGGCTGTGCCCGTTGCAGGTTTGGATATTACCAGTCCCGAACTCCATGTTCTTCCACAGTGGGAGAAAGCCTCGGAAGTCGGTCTGACGGCTGCCGATCTGGGGTACGCCGTCAATGCTCTCGTCGATGGTGCTTACGCGGGCGATTACTGGCACGAAGGGGACAAGATCGATCTGGTGATTTACGGATCGGACTCTTACATTCAGCATTCGCAGGACATCGAACGTCTCCCGATCGCCACACCCAGCGGGAATCTCGTGCCTGTCTCGGCGGTGGCCAACGTGGTGATGAGTCGCGGTCCGGACCAGGTCGGCCACATCGAGCGGCAGCGGGCAGTGACGATTCAGATTAAACCTGCTCCCAGCATGCCGCTCGAAACCGCGATGGAAATCGTGAATACGATCATTCGTCCCGAAGTGATGAAACGGCAGAACTTTTCCAGCGGATTGTACCAGATGCGTCTGGCGGGAACCGCCGACAAACTCGCTGAGACCGCGGCCGATCTGCAGTGGAATCTGCTCCTGGCGCTGGCCATCACCTATCTGTTGATGGCCGCGTTGTTCGAGTCTTTTTTGTATCCCCTCGTGATTATGACGAGCGTGATGTTGGCGCTCGTCGGAGGATTTTTCGGATTGTGGCTGTTGAATCTGTTCATTCCGCAGGCGCTGGACATGCTGACGATGCTCGGATTCGTCATCCTGATCGGAACGGTCGTCAACAATGCCATTCTGATCGTGCACCAATCCCTGAACTACATGCGCGAAGAACAAATCGAACCCCGAAGGGCCATTCAAGAGAGCGTTCGCACTCGGATTCGACCGATTCTGATGAGTACCCTCACGACCGTGCTGGGGATGCTTCCACTTGTGGTCCCGCTTCCCTCGTGGGGAGATGGCGGGATTGAATTCGTGGCGGGAGCGGGGAGCGAACTGTATCGGGGCCTCGGGTCGGTAGTGCTCGGAGGACTGGTCGTCTCGACGATCTTCACGCTGCTACTGGTCCCGGTCGGGTTCTCTCTGGCGATCGACCTCAAAGCGTTCCTGGCGCGCATGATGCTCGGTCGTCTGCCCGCCGAACTGGACGTCGCCGCGCCCGAGCAGCGACCCGCTACTTGACGAGTTTCCAGACCTGTTCGGTGACCTCGAGCGATTTCGCTCCTTTGTATTTGTCGTAGACGGTCTGCATCTCTTCGATCGAGTCGAAATAACCGACGATGAACGCGGCACTGAACGATTCGCCCGCTTTGACCGGGTAGCCGCCGAACTCTTCGATCAAGCAGACATAATTCCGTTGATGGCACCACGCGGTGCTGACCATCTCGGGAGCGAGCGTCATTCCCGCCAGCCAGGGACCGTCCTTGCCTGTTTTCGGATCGCGGATGTGATATGCCCGGATCACCCGTTCGGGGACTCCGTCCCGTTTGCGTTGAAAGTTGAAT
>DATKCB010000033.1:0-7990 GCA_035513495.1 Planctomycetaceae bacterium
CTGAAGAGAAAAGATCGAGACGGACAATCGTGGATGGGGATCGGATATCACTTTGTCATCGGTAACGGACACGGGATGGGCGACGGACAGGTCGAGGCGACATTTCGATGGCACGAACAACTCCCCGGAGCGCATGCGGGAAACGAGGATTATAATCATCACGGCATCGGAGTCGTGCTGGTCGGAAATTTTGAAACCGCCCCCCCTTCGGCCGCACAACTCGAATCGGTTAAGAGACTGGTCGGATTTCTGAAGCGGAAACACGACATTACTTCCGACAGAATTGTCGGTCATCGAGACATTAAAGCAACGGCCTGTCCGGGAAGTCTGTTCCCACTGGCCGAAGTCGCAGAGACAGAGATCGAATAATTGACAGCCGGACGGACGAATTCGATTCGCTCTGTCCTGCACAACACAAGTACGAGCCGAAGAGGACAGGACTCGATCTTCGGCATTACCAGACAATCGACAGCCCGCGCGGTGTTGTTACGTCCGACAGAGAAAGACATCGAATGAACTCGCGATTTTCATTCAATCCTTCAGAAGGGTATTGGCGCCTTTCGTCTCAGGAACTGCAGTTTCTGGAGGGTGTCCCGGTCCCTGCGAGTGAAGAGACACCGCAGCACAAGATTCCGCTGTCGTTGTATCTTCCGGAGTCTTACGAACCGCGCCATTCTTATCCGCTGGTGATCTGGCTGCACCAGAACGGAAGTAATGAAGAGCAGATTCAACAAGTGCTCCCGGCGATCAGCGACCGAAATTACATCGGTCTCGGATTTCGCGGAACATCCGACGACGGAACGTCGTCCGGCGGAGCTTACGACTGGGATTGCTCGGAAGACAGCGTCGAAGAATTCGTGCATGAAATCCGGGAAACGCTCGAGGAATTCCAGCACTTTTTCCGC
Organism: Planctomycetaceae bacterium; assembly: GCA_035513495.1. GTDB lineage: Bacteria > Planctomycetota > Planctomycetia > Planctomycetales > Planctomycetaceae > DATKCB01. The sequence continues at coordinate 906 of DATKCB010000033.1, forward strand.
ATCGATCACAATCGGATCTATCTGGCCGGCTTCGATGGGGGAGCGACGATGGTGCTCGAACTGATTTTGCAGGCTCCCGAACTGTTCAGCGGAGCGATCGCACTCGCGGGAGAGATTCCTCCTGCAACAGGGCGCGGAGTCAAGTTTCGGCTGCTCACTTCCCGGCGCGCGCTGTTGGGATTGGGAAAACTCGATTGCCAGATTTCCCAAGCTGAGTTTCTGGAACACGCCGGCGATCTGGCGAATACGGGACTGCAAGTCGACTCGCAATTCTTTAACGGGGGACACGAACTCGAACCGGGCATCCTGCGGGAGATCGATCGCTGGCTGATGGCCGGTTGCGAAACGAGTTACGTTTGAAGAGCAGACGATTCGTTTTCGGTGCGATTGTGAAGTCCTCGAGCGGCATTTGGCCTTCTCTGAGATCGTCAATCGGCTATGATTCGCGGGCGATCGGGATGAATTGACTTCGAGACGAACGGGAGGGAACCCGAACGTGAAAATCCGTAATCCGTTGCTGATCAAGTTTGCCGGCTGGTGTCTCGCCAGGATCTTCCGTCTGATTGCGAAAACCATCCGCTATCGGGTCATTTCGGCCGTTCCGGGAACCAATCCCGCAGAACCCGACACTCCCGATTATTATCTCTATGCGATGTGGCACGACGAGGTGCTGATTCCCATCACCTGCCGCGTGACGATCAAAAAATTCGCTGCGGGAAATCGGATGTCCGCACTGGTCAGCCGCCATCAGGACGGATCCATCCTGACCGAATTTATGAATCAGTTCGCCATCGAAGCGATTCGCGGATCGAGTTCGCGGGGCGGGGCGGCGGCGATTCGAAAGATGTTGGAGACCGCGGACAGTACGCACGTGGTGATCACTCCCGATGGCCCCCGTGGACCGCGGCACGAAGTGAAGCAGGGGATCGTCTACGTCGCCTCGCAAACGGGTCTGGCGGTCTGTCCGGTGGCGAATGCGATCACCCGGTATTGGGATTTGAAGGGGAGCTGGACCAATCAGATCGTTCCGAAGCCGTTCTCGAAGGCGTATCTGCTCATCGGGAAACCGATCCCGATACCCGCCGAAGTGACGCGCGATCAGATCGCCGAATATCAGAGCCTGATCGAGCAGGAGATGAACAAGCTTCAATTGCTCTGTCCCCGCTTTACCTCGGGCGAATTAACGGAATTTCCGCCACTTGACGAAGACGCCCGGCGCTCGGTCGCGGCGTGAAGTCGCTCTGGGGGAGACTGAACCAATCCCGAAAAGATCGTCGAATCACCGGTTTCTCGCAGGTTCCGCTCAGGGCAATTTGAAAACAAGTTCCAATAGAATCTTGCCGAGTTTGCGTAAAATGAATAGAGTTAACTGATGGCGAATCACGGCGGCCTTTCCCGCGTGCGTTCGCCGATTTTTCCACAGCTCGGTGGAACCGACTATTCCCGCCCTACCGGATGGAGTATCCCGCGATGAAGTCCTTCCTCAAGACACTCGTTTTGTGCATGTTTCCTGCCTTGCTGTTTGTCGGCTCCGCCCAGGCTCAGGAAGCCCCCAAAAAAGACGATGACTATTACGAGTTGATGAAGACGTTTGCCGAGACGTTCGAGCAGATCGAACGGAACTACGTCAACGACATCGATCGCCGCGAATTGATGGAAGCAGCCATTCAGGGGATGCTGCAAAAGCTCGATCGTTACTCAAACTACATCGGTCCCCGGGAGCTGGAAGCGTTCAACGAGAGCATGGATCAGGAGTTCGGCGGAATCGGAGTTCAGGTCGATATCGATCCAACCACCGGGCGTTTGATGGTCGTTTCTCCCTTACCCGGCACACCCGCGTATAAAGCGGGTCTCAAAGCGGGCGACTTGATCATGGAAATAGGCGACCAGTCGACCGAAGGATTTTCGACTCGCGATGCGCAGAACTTGCTCAAAGGACGCCCGGGAGATAAAGTCAAAATCGGCGTGTTGCATCAGGGAGATGAAGACGTGACCTCGGTCGAGATGGTCCGGGCGATCATCAAAATGAGCACTGTGCTGGGCGATCAGTACGCCCCGGATGCCGAATGGGAATACATGCTCGATCCCGAACACAAAATCGGGTTCATCCGATTGACGCATTTCAGCAATCGCAGTTCGGAAGAGCTGCAGTCCGCACTGAAGAAACTGAAAGAACAGGACGTCAAAGGATTGGTTCTCGACCTGCGGTTTAACCCGGGGGGATTGCTCTCTCAGGCCGTGGAAATCGCCGACATGTTTCTCGAGGAAGGGACAATCGTCAGCACGAAAGGACGAAACAGCCCCGAACGATCGTGGACCGCAAGAAAAGAAGGAACCATCACCGATCTGCCGATGGCCGTCCTCGTGAACCGGTACAGCGCTTCGGCCAGCGAGATCCTGAGTGCGAGTCTGCAGGATCACAAACGCGCGGCCGTGATCGGCGAACGGACGTGGGGCAAGGGAAGCGTGCAAAACGTGATCCCGCTCGATGGAGAGCACAGCGTGCTCAAGCTCACCACCGCCAGCTATCATCGTCCGAGTGGAAAGAATATCCACCGCGACAAAAATGCGAAACCGGAGGATGAATGGGGTGTGACTCCCGATGAAAAGCTCGCCTACAAAATGACGGACAAGGAAATCAAAGACTATTTCGAGTATCGGAGAAATCGGGATATTCTCAAGGAAGACGGTCCTCCCAAATCGGATTTCAATGATCCTCATCTGAAACTCGCGCTCGATTATCTGATCAAGCAGATCGCCGGCGAAGCGGATTCCACGAAGCCGAATCCCACGAAGACCGGTGCGGAAAAACCCGCGGAAGAAAAGCAGACCTCTTCCAAATCGGATTCTCAGGAATAACGCGAAGCAGAACTCCTGGAGTACTCGATGTCGGGAACCCGAGTCTTATTGGCCATCGAGTCCTCCTGCGACGAGACTGCGGCGGCGGTGATCGACGAACGGGGAAATGTTCTCTCCAATGTCGTGGCTTCGCAGTCGAGACTGCACGAAAAATTCGGAGGAGTCGTTCCCGAAATTGCGTCCCGGGCTCACGTCGAGCGGATCCTCCCTGTGATCGACGAAGCGCTGGTCTCGGCGGGGAAAGCTCTGAACGATCTGGCGGCGGTTGCCGTGATGAATCAACCCGGACTCGTCGGATCGTTGCTCGTGGGGCTGACTGCCGCCAAAACGCTGGCCTGGTCGCTGGGCATTCCGCTCGTTCCGCTCAACCACATCGAGGCTCACATTTACGCCTGCCAGATGCAGGCGGTGAATACGGTTTTTCCTTGCGTCGGTTTCGTCGTCTCGGGAGGCCATACGAACCTGTACCGCTGCCGGTCCGCCAGCGAATTCGAACTGCTCGGATCGACCATCGACGATGCTGCCGGGGAAGCGTTCGATAAGGTAGCCAAAATTCTCGGCTTGCCGTATCCCGGCGGCCCGTCGATTCAACGACTCGCAGAGTCGGGCGATCCCGCGGCGATCGCGCTGCCGCGGCCGTTTCTCAAGCAACCGCGGCTCGAGTTCAGTTTCAGCGGGTTGAAAACAGCCGTGATGTACCAGGCGTTTGGCAATCCCGGGTCGGACAAACCCGTCCCCGAATTGACCGCGCAGCGGAAAGCCGATCTCGCCGCTTCGTTTCAGGCGGCCGTCGTCGACGTGCTGGTCGGAAAATGCGAACTAGCCATCGAGCAAACAGGATATCGAACGCTCTGCGTCGGAGGAGGCGTCGCCTGCAATCGGCTGTTCCGGGAGAAATTGATCGAGATGACCGTCGCCCGCGGTCTCCGTCTGGAGCTGGCCGCTCCCGGATATTGCACCGACAACGCAGCGATGGGAGCCATTGCGTGGACGCTGCTGAACGAGGGATGCACAGCGGAACTCGATCTGGACGTGAGGCCAGGTCTGGTCCGTCAGAATGGATGATCCGTTCGCGAGGGATCAGTTTCCATTGGGAGCTTGAGTACCGTTTCCCGCTCCGCCGAAGACGGAGAATCGAACGATATCGATCAGCTCGGTCATATTGGCGTTGATCCCGATTCGAACGTATCTGCGATCCGGACTGATCACCGCTCCCGCACTCAACATCGCTCCGTCGGAGACGGTGGAGATGATGGGAGAGATTCCGACGGCCGCTCCACTGGCAAATCCGATCGCTTGATTGTCGAGCCGGGCGTTCGCATAACGCTCGTAAACCTCTTTCTGCTCGGGTGTCATTCCGCGCGTCAACTGGCGGAGCCGTAATTGCCGAATTCGAAACGATGTTTCGCGGGGAGCGGAAGCGCGTTTCTCAAGCATCGGATCCCGGTTCTCCCGGCGACCCTCTTCGAGAACGAACAAGACCCGTTGATCGTCTTTCCCCAACGAGATCGTAAATGATTTGATGCTTTCCCGGTCGGTATTCTGGTGTCGAATGATTTTGAGCAGCGCTTTGCCGGCAACGATTTGACCCTGAACGTGGCGAATGCGGGCCACGTAGTTGCCGGAAATCGCGCGGGAGCAGACGTACGTTTCGTGGCAGTTTTCCTGCTTGGGACCGAATCCGTCACGCACATGCACTCCCCCTGAGGCAGTCTGCGGTATCTCGAACGAGCACCTCGATCCCGCGGGTTCCTCCACGATCAGGTCGATATCTCCCGGTCCGCTCCAGGTCAATTCGAGTACGATATCGCGAACATTTGCTTCATCCAGAGCAGTCTGAAAGTCGCGCGCTTCGCGAAATCGATCCTGTGCGCGCAGTTCCTTAATTGCTTCTTCGGCGGCAATCTTCGCGTCGCGGTGATGGCGTTCGAAATCTCCCTGCCAGGAATAAGTCAGGATCCCTTCAACCGCCCAGCGGACCGCATCGAGATCGTTCAGTTTTCGCGCGAGCGGGAGTCCCATCACGTACGGTTCCGGCCGCACCGGATTTCGAACGGAAGCCTGACGATACAACCGCAGCGCCGGCTTCTGATTGTCGAACCGTGACAGATACGCGGACGAGAGCAGCATCGATTCGAAATCGACTTGCGGATCGATGGCCGAGAGGAGCGCCCGCTCGGAGTCTGCTTTCGGACGTTTGGCGAGTTCATACGAAAGCGCCAGAACCTCGTACATCCAAGGCTGCGGCTGCCCCTCGATCAAAGCAGATTCGATTAAGGCGATCACATGATCGTGGCGACGTTCCTCACTCAGCCGCAACACGGTTTCACGCACGGTTCGAGCCGACGGTTTTCTTTTGGAGAAGAAATCGAGCCAGATCTCTTCGGGAGTCCGGGCGGTCGGGTCGAGAGGTTTGAGTTCGCTTAAAAGTTCAGCGGAGCGATCCGGTTCGGAGTCGCTCCGCTGTTCAGTCTTCTCAGTCGGGCTAGTTTGCCCTGTTTTTACTTTTGGCTCAGCGTTTTTTTTTAAGCTGCTGAAGCGAATTGTTGTCGAGCCGGGGTGCTCCTGAATCCCGAATCTGCGCCTGGAATTTCGCAGGCTTCGAATCGAGTGACGATTGAGGTCCCAGGTGCTCGTTCAGTAATTGTTGGACTTCCGCATCGTTAATCTGGTTTGCACGATTCGGAGCGACTGCCGGGGGTGCGGCACGTCGAGGACCGGCGTTGAATGCTCCCGGAGGGGCAACGCTGAAGAATCCGCCGCCGCCGCCGAATCCGCCACCGCCGCCGCCGCCTTGTCCACCGCCACCACCGAACTGGTTCTGACCTCCCTGTTGACCTCCGAACGGTCCTCCCTGTCCGAAGCCTCCCTGACCACCTCCACCACCGCCGACCGCTTGCTGCAAAGCGATCGGAGTGATCACGAGGTCGCCGACCGGATAGACGTAGATGAAGAATTTCCCTTGGGCTTCATCGATGGTCGTGATTTTCATCACTTCATCTTCGATGATATAGGTCAATGTGAGTGGTTCGAGAATCATCTTGAGAATACTGCGAAGCGTGACTCCCGAAAGGCTCAGGTTGATGGTTTGTCCGGTATCGATATCTGCGGCCACTGCGGGATCGATGATAATCGGAATCCGCTTGTTGACCTTGATGTCGTCGATGACGTCCGACAGGGGCATGTCGAAGAATTCCGCCTGATACGGCTCGTCCAGCGCCTGCAGGATCGAGGCTTCGGTCGGACTGTCGTTTTTCAGATTAGTCCGCTTCCAGATTTTACGTCGTTCGGTCAGGTCCTGCCAGACTTCGGCAGCCGGCCAGCGAACCGGCGGCTCGTCGGGGAACGGAACGTGGGACTTTTCGACTTCGTGGAGCACGTTCAGAAACTCCTGCGCTCGCACGAACCGCAGTTTCCTGGACCGTTCCAACTGCGTGGCGGTTTCCGCCTTGAAGAACGCGCTGGTGGCGGGTCCGCTCTCGGGACGGATTGCGATGGCTTCGATCGCGACCGCTGCCGCACTTTCGAACGAACCATCAACTCCGTGGCGGCCGTCCACCATCAGCGAGCGGACGCGTTCGAGCAACTGTTCGAATTTTTCTTCCTCCAGTTCCATCTCTTCGCGCAATCGCTGGAGTGCCTGCTGCTGAGTCTGCTGCTGAAGGGCTTGCGATTGCTGCAGAGCTCGAACTTCGAGCTGGCTCTGAACTTCCTGGATTACGGAATTCAGTCTGCGAATCAGTTGATCCCGCGAGATCTCATTGATGTCGAGCGCCGATGTCACATCGTTGTGAGCTTTCTTCAGCTCGACCAGCGCATTGGAAGGATCGGACGACGCCAGCTTTCGGGCTTCCGTGATCAGGTTATTGATCTCCAGCGTCAACTGTTGAGTTCGCAAAGCGATTCGTTGCTGGGTTTGTTCCGTCAGATCCAGATCGGCGTCCCCGACGATTTGCGGCTGTTCGGCCGGTTGTTCGTTCTGAGCCAGCGCGATGACCTGTTCCCTTTTCTGTGCGGCCACCAACAAAGCTCCCGCGTCGACATTTTGCGGATCGAGTTCCCGCATCGCCAGGGCGATCTCGCGGGTTTGTTCGAAATGCTGAGTGCCGAGCGTATATTGGGCGAGTTCCTTCATCCGATCGAGCTGGCTCGAAAATGCGTCCGCCGATTGCAGCAGCATTGACTCACCGGGATAAGCGACGAACAGTCCTTGCGTTCCACGAGCG
>DATKCB010000034.1:0-8730 GCA_035513495.1 Planctomycetaceae bacterium
GTTTTTGCCATGGAAGCCGGAACGACCTATCTGCTGGCGAATTCAGGAGGATCGGCGTTCGGTTCCGATTTTCTCGCGTTGGGCGAACTTTTGGTCGTCCCGATTCCGGCAGGATTCGACTTCGAGCAACTGAAAGGAAAAACCACCAAACAGCAGGTGCAGATCGTCTTTGCCCGGCACCTTTACGAAATCGAACGAAAGCTGGCTCCGCTGCTCGAACAGCAACGCCTGTTGCAAAAAGCGATTGAAGACAAAACCGACGTGCTGTTCGAATCCGACGGACACGTCAAGCTGAGTGAGATCAAGGAGCTTACATCAACCAAAAAGAATTCGACGGTCTTTCTTAAATTCGAAGGCGGGCCTTTGAATTATAGCGGCAGCTCACACGGAAAGTCCGGTTTCTTCTACTTCACCGATCACCTGCCGAAGACGCCGAACTGGGAGTTCGCGCCCACCGATGCGAAAGAAATCGCCGAGTTCGACGGGCATCCGCTCAAGACCCGGTTCTATCAGATCCATTCCCCGAATCGAGGCGATCTGCTCGGACGGACGGGCTTCGGAAACGCAATCTTTGTCGAGCGAGGACAAGTGATCCTCGCCCGGACTTCAGACAAGCCCGAACGAGTCTACATCCTCAAGATTGAGCAGGCGCTTCTGGATGCGGTGTCTGTTCGTTATGCGATGATCGAGCAGTGACCATTCCGCAATGAAAAAACCCGTCGGACGAGGTGCGTCATCCGACGGGTTCCGGATTTGCGGGGAATCCGTGACTCAGGTTGTCTCTTTTCTCAGCGGACTTTCGTCTGGAAGGTGATTGTGCCTCCCTGGTGTCCCTTGAGTTCGCCGTCTATTTTGAATTGCAGAATCAGGCTGCCTTCATTGTTGTCGAACGTCTGAAGCGTACCCGCGAGGCCCTCGAACGATTCCGATCCTTCGACAAATTCCAGCCGGGGCGTGAGGTTATCCACGATGCGCAGGTTCTTGAGCTCGAAGTCTCCAAGATTGTCGTATCGTAGCGAAAACGTGATCACGTCTCCGGGAGCGGCGACTTTTCTGTCGGCAAGTTTGACGATCTGCAAGTCGCCGCGTTTCTTGCGCCAATCCTCGATGCCGACGATCTCCATCGCTTTGAATGTCGCTTTGACCTGCATCCCGGCCGAGGTGGAGGCGCTGATCGTGGGGCTTTCGTTCCTCGTCCAGAGTGAGGCGTTTTTGATGTATTCTCCGACAACCGCCGCGTCGGCTTTGTTGAGTCGTCCCGACTGGAAGAACTGCAGGTTCTGAATGACTTTAAACAGACCGTCATTCAGAGCCAGATTGGTCGATTGCTCGAATCCGTGTGTTTCGGCTTCCATCTCGAGACCGCTCGCACGCGACCTCACGAGTACACCGCCGGGAGCATTGTATTCGTTGTGGAAGGTCGTCGTGCGCTGGCTATCCAGCCTCTGCGTAACGATCGTTTTATCCGCAGCGGCAGGCGCGAGAGCGTGTGCGTTTTCGTGCGGCTCGGTGAGCGTACTGACCGCTGCGAATCGAGGAGAATAGATCGCAACTCGCGTGGTCGGTTTCACGCGATGTACGCCGGTATGGTCTTCGAATTCCGCGAGCGTATCTTCACTCTCGAATCCCGCGGGTGCGTTGTTCTCGTAGTGATACGGCAGTCCCCGGTCGCCGCCGTCAAACAGGTATTCGTCGGGGTACAGCTTCGCGAGTTCGTCATGATCGGCTTGTTGAGCGATCATCGGCGGCGGTACGTAAACCATCGTTGAGTTTTCGTTGAGCGGAATTCGCGGTTCCGAACGCGAAACGACGACCGCCGTTGCCGATACGGGAGAAGCGTCGTACGGACGGGTACTGACCGGTTCGTATTCTTCAGCGGAGATCTGCCGGATTCCTCCCCGGGCGAGATCGACTCGCGAAGGTCGTGTCTCCTCCGCCTGAGTCGAAATCAGTTCGACGCGAGACGTCCCCGCCTGCTCGACGGCGGGTTTGTTCCAACCGGTCGAAGTGCACGAACAGATCCCGAGGGCCAATGACGGCAGAAGTACTCGTGAAGTCCGAAGAATCCAGGACCGGATAAGTTGTTGTGACATGGCGATTCCTCAACGTGTCCGGGGGATGACGGTTGTCGACAGGGGAGCACCGGTACCGAAAAATGAGGGATCTTCGTCGGGTGCCGCTTTCCGCCCGCCCATCCGGAGTACCAGCATGGGCCGGCCGCGTCGATCGGCCTCCTCGATGACGTTCTTGTTCGGGGCGACGTTGAGTGTGGGGTTTTGCTGATGGATCGTCAGAGGATTCGATTCCTTGGCCGGTTCCAGGTAGATCACTTTCGTGACCATTCGACCCTCGAGAGCCATTTCGAGTTCCTCCTGAGTGATGCTGACCGGAATCGGAAACTCATCTTCGCGACCCGCCGGCGGATGCAGCACATCGACGAGTTCGATCGTCGGATACAGCGAAACCTCGGGGATCTCCCTCTCATAAATGTTCGGATTGGGGACCCGGAGTTCCAGTCGGTAGGCTTGACCGAACGCGATGGCCGCCTGTCCGGGGCTTTTCTGGACAATCGGCTTGTGCCGCGCGCTCGAATAGAAAATGACCGTACCTTCCTCCGGAAGAATCACCCGCACCGCTTGCAGAAGCTGGGGCATCTGACGTTGTTGCTGCCAGCCGGACCATGCTCCGTAAACTCCCGGAGGAGTGGCTTGATCCAGCGGATAATACCGCTCTTGGGCATCCGCACCGCGAGGAGTCCCCAGCAGCAGCCCGCAGAGCAATCCGAATCCGCACAGGACTCGCGAAACCCGAATTGTCTGACTGAATGTCGTCAACACGAGAAAGGCTCCTGCGGGAAGATTGGGTGAATCGATTGACCGCCGTCGAACAACAAAACAGGGGAAGCGAGTCGTCGGCAACCGATCGTTTCATCTTCTGGTCTGGGTTGTGAGACGAGAGACGGTCGCGGCGTTCACGTCCGCCTCTCGTCGTTCACCCCCGTATCCTGGCAACGACAGGTCGCCAGGATGACTTCTCTTCGTTCGATGCTCCGTTACGGCTGGGCTGGATAACCCGGAGGAACGGAGTGGGCCGGCCAGGAAACTTCACCCGGAGCAAAGTTCGGATGGGTTTCCTTGTACTTGATGTACCTCACCGGCTCAGGCAGGCTGTAGCCGGGTGAGTGTTCCACATCGATCAACTGATGATCGACCGGCTTCGGCAGGTAGTTCTTTGAGGTATTTCGCACGGTGTGCGACTGCAATCCGGCGGGACCGCCGTAAGGCAGATGCGGAGGACCGGGCAAGCCGATCGGAGTTCCCGTGATCGGTTGGCCCCACGAAGCGATCGGTCCGACACCGGCGATCGGATTGACGGCGGGGTATCCCGGCATCGAGTGTCCGCCGACGATCATCGGATGCGGAACGCCGTTCAAACCCGAGGGAGTCGAAGCGATCGGCATCGGCTCGGCGGTTTCGCCTTGCAGTCCGTCCAAGTGCACGACTTGCTGAATTCCACCAGGGCCGCGGAACAGACCGGCGGTCGTCGGGTCTTCGCCCGGCATTTCGAGGTCCTTGTTACCGATGCGGAGCACAACCATGATGGTTCCGCGACGATCGGCTTCCGCGATCGGATCGACACCCGGATCGAGCCGCGTCGAGACGATCGTTTCGACGTTGGCAATCGCGAGGTCCTGGTTCTTGGGATCGGGAAGATAGATCACTTTGGTCACGAAGTTGTTGCTCGAGACCTGGTTCAGATCTTCATCGGTCAGTTCGATCGGAATGCTGTTGTGCGCGAGGAACGCATCCGTGGTCGGATGAGACGGATAAATCTGGAGGGTCGGGTAGAGAATCATCTCTTCGCGTCCGGGAATGTTGCTCAGTTTGAGCAATACGGTTTGTCCCTGCACGAAGTTTTTCCGACCGGGAGTAATCACCTGGTTTTCCGCGAATCCGTCGGGAATCAGCCAGCCGACGCTCATGCCGAGCGGGTTGCGGAAGATGATCTGCGTCTTCTGGACCGCAAACGCTCGCATGGGCGGAGCGCTCAGCATCGGCATGACACCGGGGCCGGGTCCGTCCACCATCGGTCCGGGGCGCTGCATCATGGCAGCCGGCGGAGCGACATGCTGGTTCTTCTGAATTTTCATATCGCCGGACGGGACGTAGCACCCGACACAGACGGCGACCAAGGTTCCGAGTCCGAAAAAGTAGTACTTCATTTTGCCCCCTAATGTCTCCCGGGACGATACGTGCCGCCTCGGGGAGACCGGTTTCCCGACCATACCCCTCCGTCCTTAGGCGGATGGTCTTGTGATGCGGCCGACTCAGGCCGATCGATTTGATCTGCACTTTCTTTCGGAAATCTGGTAGATTCCCAAGTCGTTGACCCGCTTCGGACGTAGTAAGAAGCGAATCGTTGGATTGATCGACCGAGAAACTCGGACGCTCATTTGTTTTAATCGGTACAATCGCAACAGATTCTTTGGTAAATTCCCCATTTTCCGCCTACGAAGTACAAACTGCACATTCTGATGTCTGAAAAACTCGCTTCCGGAAGACGTCTGCTCACTGTTTGGGCCGGAGTCTCGTTAATTGTCTGCTCAAGCCTCCCCCCACTGAGCGCGCTCTTCGCACAGGAGAACGGAACTCAACCCGCGCCGCAAAAATCGGGCGAGAAACCGGCCGAACCCGAGGCGACCGCTCCTCAGCCCGTTCAAGTCTCGCCCGAGGCGGTCGCACTGCTCGAAGAGGCCCGAAAGCAACTCCGCTCTTATCGGTCGATTAAAGCAGACCTCACCGAAACCGTGCTGTTTGGACCGCAGACGTTTCGAGCCGAAGGTTCCTATCTTCAGGGGAGTGACTCCGAGATCCTGTTCGAGTTCAGATTGACGATCGACGGTGCTGATGGAAAACCGCTGATCGGCAGGCTGCTCGAAGTCTGTAACGGTCAGATCCTCTGGATGAGCTACCAGGTCGGAGCGGATCTGCAGGTGACCCGCCGCGATATCGGTCAAATCATGCAAGCCGCCAAAGAATCCCCCTCGATCGACAGCGAACTGCTGACTTCCCAATTGGGGCTGGGGGGGATTTCCGGCCTGCTCGCCTCGATGCAGCGATCGATGGCATTCGAATCGATTTCGCTCGAAACCGTGGATGGAAATCAATACCAAATGATCGACGGCGGGTGGTCCGCAGAATATCTCGAAAAGCTCAAACCTTCGGGAGCCGGAGAGAACTTCGTTTTGCCCAATTACGTTCCGGATCGCGTCCGGATCTTCTTCGACGAAAAGTCGAAGTTTCCCCGCCGGATCCTGTATCTGAAAACGATCGAGGGGAAATCTCGTCCGATGCTCGCGCTCGACTTCTTCAACGTGCAGACGAATGTTCCCATCGCCAACGAAACATTTGTGTTCACTCTCCGCAAGGACGTCATCCCACAGGACATCACCCAGGACGTCATCGCCCAGATCAGAGCGGCTTCCGCCCAGCCGGCGACTCCTCCCGAGAAACCGAAAGAGTAAAGCTCGCTCCGCAGACTCTCCGACTTTCAAAGCGGAACGCCGAAAGCGGAAAGCGGTTACTACACATGTTGAGTCGAGACTCTTTTGGCCAATCGGTTCGCGCGTGAGGCTCGATTTTACTTTCTACTCTCTCCCTTTATACTCTTCCAAACTTCCCACTTTTCGTACTTTTCCCACCCGCGAAGCGACATGAGAGTCTGCCTGTTCGACATCGACGGAACTTTGATTAATAGCGGTGGAGCCGGCGGCGCCGCGATGCTCGCAGCGTTCGCGGAAGAATTCGGAGCGACCGACTTCCGGCACGACATTCAGGCCGCCGGTCGAACCGATCGCGCGATTGCGCTGGATGTGTTCAAGGCGTTCGGGCTGACCATGGACGAGTCTTCGTACGATCGCTATCTGGAAGCCTATCTGCGGCATCTGCCGATTCAACTGCGTCAGCGTTCCGGTCTCGTACTACCGGGAATCACCGAATCGCTGTCGGCGCTCAGTCAGGTTCCCGAGATGGCGTTAGGATTGTTGACGGGAAACCTGCAACGGGGCGCGTACATCAAGCTCGAACACTTCGCTCTGCACGAGTTTTTTGATTTCGGAGGTTTCGGAGACCGCCACCTCAGCCGCAATGAAGTCGCCCGGGACGCATTCCGTACGATCAAAACACGCTTCGGGTCCGATCTCGACCCCGACGACATCTGGGTGATCGGAGACACCCCCGCCGACATCGAATGCGGCCGCGCTATCAGCGCCCGCACGCTGGCCGTCTCGACTGGTATTTTTTCAAACGACGAACTCGCGGCATGCGATCCGGATGTGCTGCTGGAGGATCTCACCGATCTGCAGCGGCTGCTGAAACTGCTTGAGATCTGAGCCGTCGTTCGACCGTCGGCTAGAATTGCCTGATGCACAAAAAAACGGGTCGATGGAACACCATCGGCCCGTTCGTATGGCCAGACCTCAATCAGTCGCTGAACTTAGAACACTTCGGCGTTCGTCCCCGGAATCGTGATCGGGTAGACGCCGTTTTCATCCGGCAGCACCGGGGGATCGGCGTCCCAGGAGAGTTCTTTCGGAAACAGGCTGACGTTCGAATTCATGGCCTGTTCCCAGGTGATTGTCTTGCCCGAATACGTCGCAAAACGCCCCATGATCGAAGTGAGCGTACTCAGCGCTCCATTCTCCCCTTCGTTGTAGGGAGTGTCGCTGCGGATCGCCGCGAACAGATCGTCGTGTTCCTGCTGATAAGGGTTCTTTCCCTGACCGCGGAACTTCCAGCGGTCGCTCTCGGAAGTGAGCGAATAGTCGCTGATGTCCCCGTGCCCTTTGGTTCCGTGAACGTGTTCGCTGACCGAGTTCCAGCAGCGGGGAATGTGGCGGCACTGGCTGAACATTTTCGCGCCGTTGGCGTAGGTGAACTCGACCGCGTGATGGTCGTAAATTTCACCGTACTTTTTATCGGTCCGGTAGATTCGTCCGCCCATCCCGTTCGCTTCGACCGGGTAAGCATCCATCACCCAGTTGCCGACGTCGAGGTTGTGAATGTGCTGCTCGGTGATGTGATCCCCGCACAGCCAGTTATAGTAGTACCAGTTGCGAAGCTGGTATTCCATTTCGCCGCTGACTTCCTCGCGCGTTTTGCGGGGATCCCAGACTCCGCCGCCGTTCCAATAGACGCGCAGGGCGACCACGTCGCCGATCTGACCTTCCTGGATGCGTTTGATCGTTTCGATATATCCCGCCTGATGATGGCGTTGCAGACCCACCCCGACCTTCAGATTTTTCTGCTTGGCGATTTTGACGTTCTCGAGAACTTTGCGCACTCCCGGAGAATCGGTCGCAACCGGTTTCTCCATGAAGACGTGCTTGCCCGCCTGGACGGCGGCTTCGAACATCATCGGGCGAAATCCGGGCGGGGTCGCCAGAATGACAACATCGATATCGGTCGCGAGCACTTTCTGGAATGCGTCGAGTCCGCTGAATTTCTGATCTTCGGGAACGTCGACTCGCTCGGGAGTTTTCGACATCTCTGCCTTGATGTTGCTCAAGCTGCTATTGAGATGATCGGGGAACGCGTCTCCCATGGCGGTCAGTTTGATCGGGCCATCGACCGAAAGCGCCTGGGTGGCCGCACCCGTTCCACGTCCGCCGCATCCGATCAGACCGACTTTGATTGTGTCCGAGCCTTGCGCGAACGCACCGATCGGAGTGCCCAGCGATCCGATGAGAGAAGCTCCGACGGCCGTGGCCGTCGACCCTTTGAGAAAATCGCGCCGTGTGGCGTTGTCTGGTTTGTCACTCATGAGCCGCTCCCTGTCGTTGTGAAGAAATCGTGGTTGTGGGTTCGAATCGGTCAGCGAGATTTGCTGAGGCACCGATCTGACAGTGTGACCGTTTCGACTTGCGAAAGTCAACTAGTTGTCTTTTCCGGCATCGAGTTTTGTGGTGCGAGCGCCCTTGGGGATCACGGGATCGAAGCCGAGTTTCTGGCGTTCCTCCGCCGTGGGAACTTTGAGGGGACGGACGATCCGGAATCCAAGAAACTTGGCGTCGGTGTGATACCAGACGCTTTTCGGAATCTGAGGGTCTTGAATCTTCCAGTCTTCGTGAGAACCGCGGCGCGCCGCCGATCGCAGTTTGTCAGGATCGTCGTCCCAGGAACCTCCCCGCACGCTCCGCGGATAGAGTTCCGTCGGAACCAGCACCGGGTTGTCGGTCAGCTTCTTGTCTGCGATCTGCTGATATGCGTCTTTGTGATATTGATCGAGACACCATTCGGCGACGTTCCCGTGCATGTCGTGCAGACCCCACGGATTCGGTTTTTTCAGTCCGACCTTGTGAGTCTTGTCCTCTCCGTTATCGAAATACCAGGCGTACTCTTCGAGCTGAGCGACGTCGTCGCCGAACGAGTACGCGGTGGTTGTTCCGGCGCGGCAGGCGTATTCCCACTCGGCTTCAGTCGGCAGGCGGTAGTAATGTCCGGTCTTGGCCGACAGCCACTGACAGTACATCTTCGCCGCGAGTTGCGTCATCGAGATCGCGGGAAATCCGTCGCGCCCCATGTTGAACGTCATATCGGCATAGGGTTTTGTCGGTCTCGTGATGGCATCGGCGAGTTGTTCCCGCTCGGTGGGTTTGAGATTCAAACGCTGTCGGTCTTCCCATTCCAGTGAAAACATCCACTGCTCGTATTCCTCCCAGGTGACTTCGTG
>DATKCB010000035.1:0-5793 GCA_035513495.1 Planctomycetaceae bacterium
GGGCCGCCCTTTGCGGGGCCGATGATGAGACCGGGTCTCGCAAACGGTCCGCTCGCTTCAGACCGAAGCTCCGACGAACCCAAATTCACAGCACCCGGCCACTGGAAACCCGGCGAACTCAACTCCTTTCGTGTGGCTGCGTTTGTCGCCGAACAGGACGGAGAGACAGCCGAGATTACAATCAGCAGCGCCGGCGGCAATCCCCTGGATAACATTAATCGATGGCGCGGACAGGTCGATCTTGAACCGTGGACGATCGATGATTTGAAGACCGGATTGAAGCTGCTCACCGTCGATGGTGAAGCGGCGGGATACGTACAACTTGTCGGACCCGCGAACACCATTCTGGGAGTCATTCATCGCGCCGCCGGGCGAACCTGGTTTATCAAACTGACCGGACCCAACAAGATTGCCGCTACGGAGCAGACTCATTTCGAGGACTTCGTCAAATCGCTGAAGTTTTAACGCAGACGCCTTCAGAAACTGATATTCCCAACCACTGATTCTGCCGGTGCCGACAACTCCCGTGCAGACACACACTGATGCGGTCTTTGACCGCCAGTTCGAAAGATGTGATCGATGGCTAGCGACTCCCCCATTTTCGACGCTCCCCGGTTTCGCTCCAGTGCTGTCC
The DNA here is from genome assembly GCA_035513495.1 of Planctomycetaceae bacterium. Taxonomy (GTDB): domain Bacteria; phylum Planctomycetota; class Planctomycetia; order Planctomycetales; family Planctomycetaceae; genus DATKCB01. The sequence goes on from DATKCB010000035.1 coordinate 635, forward strand.
CGCTTTCGGAGACCGGGTTGAATTCGTTGGCGAGTTCGATGCTCCGCCCCCTGGCATCGCTGAAGCTGACGGTGGTGTTGTTTTCGCTGTCGATTCTGATCGTGCTGTTCGGAACGCTGGCTCAAGCGTCGATGGACATCTGGGACGTCATCGACGGCTACTTCCGCGTCGACTTTGCGAGGCTCTTCACGACGACATTTCCGTACATTCATCCGAGTGAATTGTTTGTGCGGGTGAAATTTCAGATTTTCTTTCCGGAATCGTTCTTTCCGAGCAAGCCCAATATTCCGGGGTGGTTCCCTTTTCCCAAAGGGTGGATGATCGGACTGGTAATGGGTTTTAATCTGATCGCCGCGCACGCGATTCGCTTCAAGGTTCAGGCTAAAGGCCAGCGGTTGTGGTTCGGCTGGGCGATGATCGCCTTCGGTTGTTTCGTGACCTGGGCGATGATCGCCAGCGGATCGGGACACGGCGGAAAACAGGATGACTACCTCGTCAGTTGGACGACGATCTGGCGGATTCTGCAGGTCAGTCTCGCCGGTTTGACGGGGGGATTGGTTTACGGATTGTTTCACCTCAAGCCGGAACAGAAACTCCACCGTTCGTTGCTGATCCTGGGCATCGCAATCTGCGCTCCGATTTTGACTTGGATGTTCTCGCAGGGGAGCGCCGTGCCGGTGGACGATTCCGGTATGCGGATTCTGTGGCAACTGATCAAAGGGGTCGTCGCCGGACTGGTCTTACTGGTCGGATGCGTGCTCGTCTTCAGGAAGCGGGGCGGAGTCGTTCTGCTGCACGCGGGTGTCGGTCTGATGATGTTTTACGAGGTGCTGGTGGGAGTCGGAGCGACCGAAGCTCTGATGCATATCGTCGAAGGCAGTTCCGCGAACTTTGCCCGCGATATCCGCACCGTCGAACTGGCGGTGATCGATACGAGTCCCGAAGACAAAGATATCGTGACGGTTGTTCCGAAATCCGTTCTGCTCAATCATCTTCCCGAGGGGAAAGAACCCGGCGAGTTGATCGAGCATCCCGATTTACCGTTCGATTTACGTCTGGATGAGTACTATCCCAATTCGCGGCTCGACTTTGCCTCGACCGCATCCGACAAAGTGACCGAAGGAATTGGAACGATGGTGGGGATCGTTCCCCGGGCACCGACCACCGGAGCCAGTTCGGACCAGGAGTCCGACGAACCTGCTGCGATCGTCTCGATTTACGAGAAGGGAAATCGCGACAAGCTGCTCAGCCGGCAATTGCTGCAGGTCAAGTTCGATTACAACGAGCTGTATCCGTTTGCCAGCCAGCAGTCGAAAATCAAGCTCGGTGACAAGGAATACCTCGTCCAGCTTCGCTTCGAACGGGTCTACAAACCTTACGAAATCAAGCTCGACGACGTGCGGGCCGAGTTTTACGAAGGAACGTCTCAGGCTCGCGATTACTCCTCCGACATCGTCCTCACCGACGAGACGAATAACGAAAAGGTCGAAACGACAATCTGGATGAACAATCCGCTGCGGTACGGTGGTGAAACGCTGTACCAGCAAAGTTACGGCGAACTCGCCGACAACACAGAGTACACCGCGCTGCAGGTTGTTTCGAATACGGGTTGGATGACTCCCTATGTCGCGTGCATGATCGTTGCGATCGGGATGCTCGCGCAGTTTCTGATGGCACTGTCGCGGTTTTTGAATCGGCGAACCGCAGCGGCCGTTGCTGCCGCGGGGGAAACCGCATCGACGGGAGAAGATTCTCTCCAGCCGACCCGGCTTGCCGCTCCGCTCTCTCCGGGGCAGGTTCCCGCGTCGCGGGGAATGATCCCGACGTGGTTCCCGCTCGCGGCGACTTTGATGATCACGTTGTGGCTCGGCTCCAAAATGGTTGTCAGATCAACGCCCGCCGACGACCACAACCTGTATCAATTCGGACAAATTCCGGTGCGGGACGAAGGACGGCTCAAGCCGATCGACTCCGTCGCGAGAAATACGCTCCGGTTTCTGTCGGGGAAAACCGAGTTCGTCGACGCGAGCGAAAAGAAACAGCCCGCGATCCGGTTTTTGCTGGATACGATGGTCCCGGCAGGTACGTACACTCCTCCCGAGGGTGACGGGATCGACTTTCCGCTCTCACAATCGGCGACGCATCGCGTTTTCAAATTAACGAACTTCGAAGCACAGAAATTTCTCGGACTCGAAAAGCGGAGCGAATACGTCGAAAAAACATACAAGCATTTGTACTCCTTCGAAGAACTGCTCCCGACTTGGGGAAAACTCCAGGAACGGATGAGAGATCTGCAACAGGAATTGACCGAGAATAAAATTAAAAATGCGAGCAAGCGCGATCTCAAACTGCGCGAACTGCACCGCAAACTCAACCACTACTACAGTCTGTCTGTTTCGTTCGATCCCCGGTTTCTGTTGAGCATTCTCAGCACGGAAGTGCGACGCGCCCAGGAGACGGGCGATCGAACTGTGCTCGCCGACTTCATGAAGGCACAGGGCGATCTCGACAAGATGACCGAGTTTCTGGGAGAGATTTACGCCAAGGACCATGCGATTCTGCTGATCCCCAACCGGAAGGAGGAGTCCGAAAAGTGGATCGCATATCCGGCGATGGAGATTCAGATTTCGCAGAACGAGTCTCGTTCACCGGATGAGGAATCCCAGGCTCTGAAGCTGACGCAACTGTTCGGAGAGATCGTGAAAAGTTACGGGGATCGCAACGCGGATGCCTCCGTGTTCAACGAGAAAGTCCAGGCGTATCTGGGAACGATCGCCGCCGACAAGCCCGCTTCGTTGGAGATTCCCATCATCTCGTACGAGGCTTATTTCAATAAAACCGAAATCTATTACTACGCAGCCGCGGCTTCGATCATCGCGTTTATTCTGGGAACACTATCGTGGCTCGGGTGGACCGAGCCGCTGCGGCGATCGGCGTTCTGGATCCTGCTGATCCTGTTGATCGTTCACACGTACGGCCTCACGTCGCGAATCTACATTTCGGGACGTCCGCCGGTCACCAACCTGTATTCGTCGGCGATCTTCATCGGGTGGGGAGCGATCGCGATCGGGTTGCTGCTGGAATGGATCTATCCGATCGGGATCTCTGTGACGATCTCGGCGGCGATGAGTTTCATCACGCTGCTGATTGCCCACTTCCTTTCGATCGGAGGGGACACGATCGGCGTGTTGCAGGCCGTGCTCGATACGCAGTTCTGGCTGGCGACGCACGTCGTGTGTATCACGTTCGGATACACCACGACCTTCGTCGCGGGATTTCTGGGATTGGCCTATCTGATCAGGGGGATGTTCACGCCGACGCTGACCGCGTCGATGTCGAAAGAGCTGATTCGCATGATCTACGGAACTCTCTGCTTCTCGATCTTCTTCAGCTTCGTCGGGACGGTACTCGGCGGTCTCTGGGCCGACGATTCGTGGGGACGATTCTGGGGCTGGGATCCCAAGGAGAACGGAGCGCTGATCATCGTGCTGTGGAACGCGCTCGTCCTGCACGCACGCTGGGGTGGACTCGTTAAGGATCGCGGACTCGCGAACCTCGCGATGGGGGGCAACATCGCCACCGCCTGGAGCTGGTTCGGCGTCAACGAACTGGGAGTCGGGCTGCACTCGTACGGATTTACCGACGGAGTGCTGCTCGCGCTGGCGAGCATCTGCGGGTTGCAACTGGCACTCATCGTGCTGACGGCGGTTGTTCCGTTGCAGAGCTGGTGGAGCTTCAAGCAACAGCGCCGGGACGAATTGAACCTCCAGTGAACGAACCTGGGCGGTCGTTGGTGACACCTGCAAGAAACTCCCTGGCAAGTCGACTGCACGTTCGTATTCGCTTCAGGGTCGTCTTCAGACGAGATATTTCGTCGGAGAAGATTTTTGATGGAATCGTTTCAACTGCTGGGCGAACCTGTTAGATTGATTTTCTCAAAAGATCGAGCGTCGAACGTGATGACGTTCTTCCGACCACTGGCAAATCGATACGACTTTCGGAGTAACTGATGGCTCCAATCTGGGGGCGACGTCTACCTTTCCGGTTGCTGATTGCGTTACTGCTTCTCGGCACACAATCTGCGGTGCGTGCCGATTCACCATCCGGAAGGGAGTTGCTGGCGGGTGATTTCGTGCGCGGAATTTCCGCCCAGTATCCCACGATCGGCGGGCGGTGGAATCTGCTGAGAGTCGCCGTGGCCAATCCCTACGATCGTCCGGCCGATCTGCTGGTCGGTGTGTACTTCGACGTCGATCCGACTCTGCAGTATGCCCGCCGCGTGAAAGTTCCTCCCCAAATCGGGACCACCGTCTGGCTGCCGGTCCTCGTGCCGGCGGCAGAGCACATCGTCGATCGGGGTTTTCAATATCACGTCCTGGTGAGGTCGCTGGGCGACTCCACGGGTTTGATCCGGAACGAATCCGGTTCGCTGCAGCTCGATCGTTCGTTGCAGATCGAGACGGAAGAGACGGCGACGGGCATCTTTCACACATTCCCTCCCTTCGAGTACCTCGACACCGAACCGGTCGAGCCAACGCTGGTCGATGCATTAAACTTGATGCGAACGGGACGATTTTCGCGGGGAATTCGCCAGAACTGGGTCAATCTTTTTCCGGGGTTTGCCGAGGCGGGGGAACCGGTGTTGGATGCATTCGATCAAATCGTGATTTCCGACAATAAACTCATCAATGACGATACCGGCCTGGTTGAAATCCGGCGCTGGGTCGACCGCGGGGGAAAGCTTTGGGTCATGCTCGATCTCGTCGAGCCCGAGATCCTTGAGCGTATTCTGGGAGACCGCTTTCGAGGCGAACTCGCCGAGCGAGTTTCGTTGAGTCGAGTGGAACTCATCAATTCGAAAGGCGATCACTCTGCCGTTCGCGAGTTCGATCGGCCCGTCCCGATGGCGCGAATGGTGATCGACGGAGTGGATGTGGAATATTCTGTCGACGGTTGGCCGGCGGCATTCTGGATCAATTGCGGTGAGGGAGAAGTTCTCGTGACCACGCTCGGCGCGAACGCCTGGGTTCGTCCCAGAATTATCTCGGGGGATCGGAATCAGCGAGATCCTCCGACGGTCGCCGGTGACGGTTGGGAGACGGATCAGGTTTCGCTTGCTCCGCTCGACGGACTTTCCAACCAGTTTTATTCAATTAACG
>DATKCB010000036.1:0-2545 GCA_035513495.1 Planctomycetaceae bacterium
CGATGCGATGAATGTTCTGAGGGCTGTTCCGGCTGCTGACGATCCAGTAGCGGCTCTGCATTTCGAGCGGGGATGCGACAGCCGAAGTTTGGCCGGTGAATGGCTCAGATCCAGGGGCCGAACCGGCCACCGAGATCGAGAGGAACGTGACCAGCATTGTAATGATCTGACGCATCGGATCGCAGTCGGTATGAGCAGTGACAAAGTCGGCTAGCAGCGTGTTGGCGAACGACAACTCGATCGGCGCAGCATTTCACATCGCGGAAGTGATCATAATCTGTTTCGGACCGCACAGGATGTCGAGATGACCGTTACCGTCAAAATTGCACCATCCAACCCGGGGGAGGATTCGATCCGGGAAAATAAGTCAGCTTCTCGGTGATTTCACGTTGGAAGGAGCATGCCGATTATGACGAGTCTGGAACGGCTTGCGTTGAGATTGAACGATCAATTGAGTTAAATAGTTTCTGGGGAAACGAGGTTGCGTATTCCGGCCACCCCCCGAATTGGTCTTTGGTTCAACTTTTACATTCCACCGTCAACTCATTAACCTTCCATTTTTTTGCACTTTCCATCCGTGTCGTATTTTCGAAACGGTCCCGCAGGTATGCAATGAGAGTAGGAATATTTGCCGATTCGCACGACCATCTGGATCACGTCCGCCGCGTCGTCGATGTGTTCAACGAAAATGCGTGCGAACTGGTGATCTTTGCGGGTGATTTCGTGTCGCCGCTGGTGATTCCTCCGCTGCGGAATCTGCGGTGTCCGATGATTGCCTGTTTCGGCGATAACGACGGAAACAAGCTCGGAATTCAGGGAGGCATGCGGATCGTGGGGCTGCTGGCCGAGGCTCCCTTCGGATACGTTGCGCAGGACGGGACGAAGTTTCTAGTGACGCACATTCTCGATCACGTCAGCCAGTGCATCGACGGAGCGGACGTGATCGTGTACGCCCATACGCACCGTCCGAGCGAAGCCCGTGATTCGTCAGGCCGGTTGTATATCAACCCGGGCGAGACGGGGGGCTGGTTCTTTCGCCAGCCGAGCGTGACTCTCCTGGAGACCGACACGATGGAAACCCGGCGAATCGAGATCGACCCCGAGATGTCGCTGTACCCTCCGAAAGGGGCACGTCCCGCCACCGATCAGAAGTTCGCCGCTCCGCTCCCCGAAACGAAGAATCTGTGAACCTCCCCCGCGTTATTCTTGCGATTTAACTGTACTATGCGACATATCGGCAACCTACCGACCGAAGAACAGGCGAGCGCGTTCGAGGATTTTATGCTCGCGTCAGAGATGCGGGTCCGGGTTGATCCCGAAGACAGCGAGTGGGCGGTGTGGGTGATTGAAGAAGATCAGTTCGACGCCGCCCGCGAACAACTCGCGCGGTTTCGCGAAGACCCTTCCAATAGCCGTTACAACAGCCATTCGGCGAAGGCTCGGCAAATCCGCCGCGAAGAAAAGAAAGCGGCCGAACAGTTCAAAAAAAATCAGATCAACGTGCGGACGCGGTGGGGACGCAGCCGCTCGGGTTTGAAAGCGGGTCCGGCGACAAAAGCGCTGATCGGGATCAGTATTCTGGTGGGATTGATGGCGGGTCTGAATCCGCGAGACCAGTCGGTTTATCCCTGGTTAACATTTACTGACTTCACCCAACTTCGGATGTCGTCCACCTTGGGTCTGGAAGGAATTCTTTCCGGCGAAATCTGGCGGATCATCACACCGATCTTTATTCATTACGATCCCCTGCACATCTTGTTCAACATGATGTGGATGTATCAGTTGGGTCCACAGATCGAATCGCGGATCGGATCGGCCCGGTTTCTCCTCCTGGTTCTGGCGGTGGCCGCGATCTCCAACGCGGGACAATTTGCGTGGGACCGGGTCTCGGCGGAGGGAGGACTCTCGAGATTTGGAGGGATGTCAGGGGTCGTCTGCGGACTGTTCGGTTACATCTGGATGAAAGTCCGGTTCGAGCCTCAAGAACGTTACGTAATGCCTTTACAGACGATTCGTTTCATGCTGATTTTTCTGGCACTTTGTACCTTCGGGATTTTCGGCGACATCGCCAACGGAGCCCACCTCGTGGGATTGCTGGTCGGCGTCATTTTCGGTTACTGGAACACGTTCGTGCGGGAAAATCTGCGATGAACAACGCGCGGGGGGCGGTTGAAGGGCTCATCGGACAGACTGGGAAGTCTATGCTACGTCCGGCAATCGTTCAGGCGGAGCGAGGGAGTTGAGATTGCTGGTTCCAAAAAGGTGTTCAATCCTCTAAAATGGAATGTTCAGTCGTGCCAAAAGGCGGCGAATTGACGTGGCAGGATTGGTGAGAATGCGGACGAAGATGGAATCCGCCCCTGAATTCTCACGAATTCAGCGACGAAACTGGAACGATTGATCTCCAATTTCCGATTCGATGGACGAAGTGTTCGATAAATCTGAAACGTACGGAATCGGAACGGAGTATTGTTCTCAGACGCTCGCCCCTTTCCTCAAAATCAACCCGGGATTCACCTTATGTTCTGCCGCGCTGCGATGATCT
>DATKCB010000037.1:0-2899 GCA_035513495.1 Planctomycetaceae bacterium
GGGATGATTTCGCGCGTGACAAGCTCGCTGGTCGTACTTGGAGCCGGGGGAAAGATGGGTCCGTCGCTCGCGGTGTTGGCCAAACGTGCCGCCGAACAGGCGGGTCACGAGTTGAAGATCATCGCAGTCAGCCGTTTCTCGGATGGGTCGCAACGAACATGGCTCGAAGCAAGGGGTGTTCAGACGCATGTCGCCAACTTGTTGAAGCGAGAAGAAGTCGAACAACTCCCGGATGCTTCGCACGTGATCTATCTGGTCGGAATGAAGTTTGGAACATCTCAGCGGCCGGATCTCACCTGGGCGGCGAACACGCTGGTTCCGTCGTACGTTCTCGAACGATATCCGAATTCCAGGATCGCCACTGTCTCGACGGGGAATGTCTATCCGCTGGTGCCCGTTGCGGGCGGAGGTTCGCGCGAAGACGATCCGCTGACACCGCTCGGAGAATACGCCAACGCAGCAGTTGCCCGAGAACGAATGTTCGACTATTACTCGCGTGAACGAGGAACGCCCGTCTGTCTTCTGCGATTGAGTTACGCACTCGATCTGCGGTACGGAGTCATTCCCGATCTGGCCGGGAAAGTCTGGAGGGAGGAACCGATCCCGCTCGAAACCAGTCACTTCAATTGCCTCTGGCAGGGAGAGGCGAACGAACGGATCGTGCGAGCGCTCGAACTCTGCCAAAGTCCAGCGTCAGCCTTCAACCTGACGAGTTCGCAGATTCTGTCCGTTCGCGAGACAGCACTGCGGCTGGGGGAACTCCTCGGCAAGACCCCGATTTTTACCGGTGAAGAGACGGGAACCGCGTTCATCAGCAACACGGAAAAGCTCGACCAACTCTGGGGAGAACCGCGCGTCAATCCCGAAACACTGATTCGCTGGTCTGCCCACTGGGTACGCTCCGGAGGTCGCAGCCTGAACAAACCGACGCATTTCGAAACTCGCGACGGAGCCTATTGATCACCTGCCATTTGCGAGACTGAACAGATTCTCTTTCCCTCTTCACCGTTTCACACATTTCGAACCGTTCCCACTTTTCACACTTCCGTCATGCACGTCACCCAAGTCACGATCACCATCGTGGTGGTTCCTCAGATTGAACCGCTGGCTCCCTATCGCTCGCGGATTCGTTCGACTTCGACGACGACGAAAGCGATCGTGCAGGTTGCGACCGATGAAGGAATCTCGGGGCTGGGAGAAGCGAACTTCAATTTCGTGGAAGGAGTCAGCGGACGACGGATGCAGGCAGAGGCCCAAAGCTGGTTAACCGGTCGCGATCCGCTTCGCATTCACGAGTTTCACCAGGAATGCCCGCTCGAAACCCGGTTGAAATCGGGAGTTGAAATCGCGCTGTGGGACATTCTCGGGAAGTCGACAGGGAAATCGGTGTCTGACCTGTGCGGAGCCGCGCTCAGCAAAATGCTGGGGGGCGATCCCGTAGAGGAAGTCGAGGCCGCCGCGTGTATGGGAATTCAATCGTACGAACTTGCGGGGGAACTCGCGCACTACTACGTCGAACAAGGCTTCTCGACGCTCAAGACCAAAGCCGGATCGGACATGCAGGAAGATCTGGAAATGGTCCGCGGGATTCGCGATGCCGTCGGCGATCGACTGAAACTGAGGATCGACCCCAACTGCGGATACTCGCGGAAACAATCCGCCGAACTCGCACAACGTCTGGAAGAATACGACCTCGAGTACCTGGAACAACCGCTGCCCGATCATCCGCTCGAAGATGCCGTCTGGCTGCGGAGTCAGTCGAAGACTCCGCTCGCACTCAACGAAAGCGTGACCGATCCCGCGAGTGTGAACCGGATTCTGGAGATGGGAGCTGCCGATTTCATCCTGCCCGATACGCACATCGCCGGTGGAATTCTTCCTTGCCTCGAAATCGGCTGGATCTGTCAGGCCGCCCGAGTTCCGTGCATCATGCATTGCGGACACGATCTCGGTCCGAAGACCGCCGCGATGATTCACATCGCAGCCGCCCTCCCCTCCTATTCGCTTGCGAACGACACCACCTACTACGGACTCGAAAGCGACATTCTGACGACTCCTCTCAGATTGCAACGAGGCAAATTTGCCGTTCCGAGCGGTCCGGGACTGGGGATCGAACTCGACAAGGAACTGCTGCAGCGCTATTGCGTCGAATGCTGAATTCCCTCCGATCATTTACCGTTTTTCAGATCGGATCTTGCGTCTGGAACTTCGCCGCCGCAACATACTCTTCGATGCCGCACGTCCCTCACCTATTGTCCGGTCCTGACCGTCTCCGATGAATTCCAAATTGTCCCCACTCGATTATTCCGTCATCCTCGTTTATCTCGGGTCGATGATCGCGCTGGGGGTTTATCTTTCGCGACGAAAGAAGACTGAGGAGGAATATTTTCTCGCAGGCCGGGGAATGCCGTGGTTTGCCGTCGGGATGAGCGTGATCGCGTCGCTGCTGTCGAGTTTGACTTACCTGTCCGAGCCGGGGGAAGTCTGGCGGTCGGGGGTCACGCACGTGGCGGGAAAAATGCTGGCCATTCCGCTCGAAGTCATCGTGGTTTGGATATTCTGCGTTCCCTTCATGATGCGATTCCGGTTTACGTCGGCGTACGAATATCTGGAACACCGCTTCGGACGCGCCGCCCGAAAAATGGGAGTCGGTCTGTTTCTCTTGATGGTCGTGCTCTGGATGGGATTCGTCGTGCTGGCTTCAGCCCAAGCGCTGGAAGTCGTCTCGGGGATCCGGCTCGAAGCGATCATCGGAACAATCGGTCTCGTCGCCACCCTCTATACGATGCTCGGCGGTCTGCGGGCCGTGATCTGGACCGACGTCATTCAGGTGCTGATTTTGATCGGTGGCGGAGTCTTCACGATGGGATATGTCGCTTGGACCACGGGAACGTGGCTT
>DATKCB010000038.1:0-4428 GCA_035513495.1 Planctomycetaceae bacterium
TTCGCGATGGGTAAAGAAGAGGTTTTGAGCGGTCGCCTTGAGCGAGGAATAATTTCCCGGCGGAACCGGCGCCTTCTTCATCCGCAGCGCCAGATTGCGCAAATTGAACGGTTGTCCTTTCTCCACCAGCGAACTCAGGAACTGGCCGATCGGCGGATTGACCCGTCGGGTGGCTTCATTCGGTTCCTCGAAGACCGAACGCAAGCCGGTTTTCAGCGGAAGCTCGTAAATCAGGCTGACGTTATCGAAAAACGGTTCCGGCTGCCGCATCCCCCACGGACTGGACACCTCGGAGGAGAGATTCTGATCGACGATGAAGAACAGTCGATTTCCATCGGCGCTCCAGGCGGGATCGTGCGCGTCGATCCGGTCGCTGGTGAGTACGTGCCGCGCGTGGTTTTCGACGTCGTACAGCCAGATTTGGGCGAAGTCGTTGTCCGCGTTGACCGAGTACGCGATCCACTTGCTGTCCGGAGACCAATCCAGTCCGCTGAAGGAACCGTTCCTCGAGGAGGCGATCAACGAAGTTTCCCGGCTTCCGAAGTCGTAGACCCACAGCTTCAGATTCTTGTCCTGCCACAGAAATCGTTTCCCGTCGGGCGAAATCACGGCGCCGTTCCGTAAGACCTCTCCATCGTGCGTGATCTGATTTCGTTTGTCGATTTCCTCGAGATCGAATTCCCAGAATTCATATTCCCCCGATTCATCAGACAACGCGAGTAGCGATTTGCCGTCCTTCGCGAAGGCCACGTCTCGATAACGCACCCCTTTTCTTCGGCTCACTTCCTGAATGCGTCCCTCCTTGACGGGCGTCACGAACATCCGCCCGCGCGAGACCAGTGCGATCCGGTCTCCGTTGGGAGAAATGGCGACGTCGTGAATCTGACTCGTCGGATCGGTGATCCATTTTTCCCGGGTCTGCTCGAAATCCGAGACCAGTTCGATCTCGATGATCCGATCGGTGTCAGTCGCGATGTCGTACAGGTGCAGGTCCGCTCCGAGCTGATAGACGATCCGGCCGTCGTGCAACGAAGGTTCATGGACATCGAATCCTTCGTGTTCGGTCTGCTGATTCAATTCTCCTCCCTCGGGATTCATCGACCAGATATTCATTGTCCCGTCGCGATCCGAGACGAAATAGACCCGCCCGTTTGACCACATCGGATACCGACTCGTACCGGGATAATCGGCGGTCAGCAGAACAGCTTCCTCTGCACCGGGTGACCACTTCCAGAGATTCTGTGCGGTCCCTCCCTTGTACCGTTTGGTGTAGCTCGACTGGCGATTGAATCGCGTGAAGAAGAGCGTCGACTTGTCGTCGTTCCAGACTCCCTCGCTCGCCTGATGGAGCGGCAGAAGCTCCTGCGAGAACGAGTCAGGATCGATCTCGACGAGTTGCAGATTTCGAGTCGGGCCAGAATAGCGACCCGTCGAGCAAAGCACCTTTCCGTCAGGAGTCCACCCCTGAACCTGCATGTAATGTCCTTCGAACGTCAACCGCTGGGGGAGACCACCGTCGATCGGCATCAACCAGACTTCCGTCTCCCCTTCGTAGGCCGCGTTGAAGGCAATTTTCGTTCCATCAGGCGAAATCGCCTTGCGGTATTCGAGCGCGTGATGCGTCGTCAGCCGGGTTGCCTTCCCACCCGCAACCGGGACACTCCACAGATCCCCTTCGGCGGTAAACGTAACGAGATCACCGTGGAGCGAGGGGAAACGGAAATATCCCAATTTGGCGTCAGCGGCATTGCTGAGAGACAGAAACAAGACGACGAAAAGCCATCGGATCATGACGCACTCGGCTATCGATCAGGAAAATCAAGAACGCTCGTTCGGCGAGAATCGAAAGGTCTCGATTTGCCGCGAACTTATGGAAACGGAGTGACACGGAACAGTTAGCCTAGCTTACCCGGTCGCCGCTTGCCACAACTCGGCCTCGAAGCTGTTGGGATTTCCCCAAGTTCAACCGGAACAACCGTTACGACCCGATTCATGCAACCGCTTTCCGCTTTCACTCCCCGATCACCTGCCCCCAGGTATGTTGAGCGGATTCGACGGTGACACAGGACTCAATCGTCGAAAGTAATCGCCCGACCTCTTCCGAAGAGTCGAGGGGAATCAGATGCAGATCCTCGATCTCGTCGGAGGGGAGTTGACTCAGAAGATACACGGAGGCCTGATCGAGCGCATCGAGCAGTTCCAGAGTTTCGCTGTGATCGGAAGGGCTGAGTTTCCCGAGTGGAGCGTAAACTTCGCGCGGTTCGCGAGTGTCTTTCAGCAGCGACATTCCCGCACCGGGTTTCTCGCGGAGATCGGTGAGCACCACGATTTTCCCTTCGCGGCGAACGAGGCTTCGAGCGGTCGATAACGCGGAAGCGACGTGTTTCCAGCCGTGTCCAGCCGCGTCGATTTCGACCGCGACGATCACGGTTTCCGGTCGCTCGTCGATTTGAGTCAGCCACAGTTCATCGAGCAGCGACTTGCAATGCCGCAGAACCTTCTCTCGTTCCCCGGCAACGATCTGACTGAAACTCCCCCCCTTTGACGCGATCACCTGAACGGTAAACTGTGTCCCGAGCAGCCACGCGGCTTCGTCGTTCAGTTCGCGGAGCGGTCGGGTATCGGCAGGAGACAGCTCGCGATGTCCCTGCCCCTGACAGCGTTTGATCGCCTCGGCATTCGACAGTCCGGGGTAGAAGGAACTGCTCGTGCCCCGATATCCTAACCGCCGGTCGAACGAGGTCTGTCCGACAGTCACGACGACATCGGCATCGAGAACCTCGCGAGCGAGATAGATCCGTTCACCCGACCCCGTCGAGGCGAGATAGCCGCACGCGGTTTCATCTTCGGGGTTGTGGATCTTCCAGCCGATCTTCTCGCGGACTTTGTCCGGCAGATCGATTCGGGGATCGAACTGTTTTGTTCCTCCCGTTTCGAAGGGCTGTAGAATCAGCAGGTACTCAGGATCAATCCGGACCCGACTGAGTTCTTCCCAAATCCCGGCAATGAGTAGTGAACTGTCGGGAGTATCGCAGTCGAGTACGATCGTCACGCGATCGTCGGGCAGAACCGCTTGAGAGAGCCGAGGAAACTGGAGGGGTTGCGTCAACGATTCCCGGATACGATCGGCCGGATTCTCACAGGGAGCGGGGGCTTCGAAGGTCCCCCAGAGCTGTTCCGGTTTTACCTCGCACGAGAAAGTTCGCGCCAGCCCGTATTGAAGGATAATCTGTTTTGTCGCAGGCATTTCGAAGAAGTCGGTTTCTTGAAGGACGGGTCACGCAGTTTTCTCCTCATCGATTGCCGATGAGTGTTTTTCATGGACCATCGATGGAGTATGATACTGCCCATTGTCGAACCGCGAGGCGATTGGGTCAACCGAGTCCGCATTTCAGCCCAGAGCCGCCCATCAAATTTTCGTTTTGACCGAATTCCGAGGTCGTTCGTGCCCCCGATCGAAAAAACCGAAGACGACGAACTGATGATCCGCTTGCAGAGCGGTGACGGTACGGCGTTCGAGGAACTGGTCGAGAAATACCAGGGGCCGCTGGTCGGCTTTTTTCTGCGCAATCTCCGCGATCGCCAACTCGCCGAGGATCTGACGCAGGAAACTCTGCTGAAATTATACAACCAGTCGTGGGATTATCTTCCGCTGGGCCGTTTTCGCGGGTGGCTGTACCGCATCGCCCGCAACCTGATGATCGACAATCTGCGACGGCAATCCAACGATGCGATCATTCTGGCCAGGAAGACGCGGCCCCGGGATGAGGAAAGTGATGCCCTCGCCCGGTTGGCCGGAGTGATTCTTCCTCCCGAAGATCAGGCGAGCCATCTCGAGCTTGCGGACCTCATCGACGACTTGCTGGAAAAACTCCCGGAAGAACAGCGGCTGACGTTCGTGTTGCATCACTACGCGGGACTTTCCCTGCCGGAAATCGCACAAATCATGGAAACCAACCTCCCCACAACCAAAAGCCGCTTACGGCTCGCGCGGGAGAAACTGACCGATAAGCTGGCTCCCTTTGGAATCAGAGGAGAATCCGACCCGGAATCAACCTGACCAGAGGTAAAATCGTGAGAAAGTTGTGCAAAATTCGTAAAGAGAAAGAAACGAACGCGATGTCTGGAATCTCGAAGCCGGAGCTCTCTTTTCAGAGAAAGTCGCACGATTTCGAAAATCGGAATGATCCTCGTCCGAGTGCCATTCGTATGAACTGTTGCTGTCCCCATTTTTCGGAGTGTTGTCAATGAGTTATTTCAGCCGTCTGACCGATATCGTCACCTGCAATTTGAGCGAAATCCTGGCGAACGAAGAAGACCCGAAAGCTGCCATCGAGCAGATCGTCTACGAAATTCAGGAAGGAGTGGTCGGTGCGGAACGAAGTCTGAAAACAGCTCGAAACCATGTCGAGAAGCTCGAACTGGAAA
>DATKCB010000039.1:0-6355 GCA_035513495.1 Planctomycetaceae bacterium
CCCACGAATCACTGGTCGAATCGTGAGCGGCCAGAAGAGAATTAACTTGTGAGCGTGTCTGAATAGGAGCCCAACCCGATTCTGTAAACATCCAACCCATAGAATCGGGCTTCTGTTGCAACAATCAATTCTGCGAGCGTAGCAGTCTGTTTAATCTTCAAGCAAAGATGCTTGAAGATCCTTACGGATATTTCTCACTGCCTGTTTCACATTATCTGCGTCAGAAATTCGTACGGCGTGTCGAAGCTGCTCTCGGCACTGTGAATAACCATCTTGCCAAGGGTTTGTGTTGGGAATATGGGGACCACTCGTAAACGATATTGAATTTGAGTCATCTGTCATGACATTCAAGTCTCTCGTCATGAAGAAAAACAAATATTCAGACCACCCTCCTGCATGGTAGTGTCGATAGAGAGCTTCAGCATCAATCAGTACTCGATGACCGGCTTTGTTCGTATGTGCAAAATTTGAGATCTGAACCGGAGCTTTGCATTTGTAACTCAGAATGGTTTTTATCTCATGAATATCCATTTGGTTGCGATTGGAAGAATCAGTCGGGATCTCTAGCTTCGGGGAAGAGAGATGGATGCATAATCCAGTGATGCAGATCGAAGCAAAACCGGTTATTACAGCAAAAATTGTTGAGTTCTTGTGCTTCATGTCGCCTCTCATTCCATCATAATTCACATGTCATGAAATACGATCAGCTCAAAGATTACAGCGACACTCGCGGATATGGTCAACAGGAGAACCACCAAAACTGTCTAGTATAAGCCTGACTTCGAATTTGATTTCCGTCCTGAAATCAGGTCGCTTGAGGTCATCGGAAATTCAAAATGCGCCGAAATCGATGAAGGACCCTCCACAGATATCGCGAAGTTTCAATGAGAGCGAGTCATTTGAAGACAAAGTTTTCGAGTCACTTCAAGAAGTTCACTACTGAGACCAGCCTGCTTCACGCTCAGCGAAGTTGAACCAAGACCGTTGGTCTTCGAATACGTCGCTTCTGATGGAAGACTTCAACTTTTCGTACTTTTCACACTTTTCGTACATTTCCCACTTCAGCGTCAGCCTGCATCCTCCCCCCATGGCCGACCAACCCACCTCTTTCAAACTGATCTAATGCCGGAACAGAAACTCTTTGGTGTTGAAGAGCGACCAGGCGATGTCTTCGAGACTCGCTCGTAACGCACTGGATTCACTCAAATAGTTGCCGATCTGGACCCGTTCTTCAGAATTCGGAGGTCGATTGAGAATCGACCAGTAGAGTTTTTCGACGAGGTGATCGTGGTCGAGTTTGGCGTCCGCGAGTCGATCGAGGAGGTTCCCCTGTTGTTCGAGCACGTTCTGCACGAAGTCTCCGCTGAGCATCTGAAAGACCTGTCCGAGTGTCGTTTCGTCGGAGCGTTCGCATTCGCAGCTTTGCAGACGCGGCGGCTTCCCCCAACCGAACAGCACCGTTTCGGCGAGCGTGTTTCGGCTGTCGCGCGGACGAACGGCGTGAACCCCGGCGATCTGTCCGGCGCGCGTCTCCGCGGGATACCCGTTGTACTCCGCCCGCGCGTCGAGCGCGAGCACGATCGCATCGACGGTCTGTTCGGCGGTCAGCCGGCGGACATTCGCGCGGGCAAAATTTCGCGTTTCTGCCCGGTTGGTTTCGTCGGGCCGAGAGGAGAGCTGATACGTTTTCGAGTTGGCGATCGTCCGCAACAGATGTTTCAGGTTAAATCCGCTTTGAACGAATTCCTTTCCCAGCGCGGTGAGCAACTCGGCGTGACTGGGGGGATTCGTGGCGCGAAAATCGTCGATCGGATCGACGATCCCGGTCCCCATCAACTGATACCAGATTCGATTGGCCTGCGACTCGGCGAATCGACGGTTGTTCGGACTCGCGATCCAGTCGGCCAGCGAGTCGAGCCGTTCGTTCTGATCGATCGGTTTCGATTCGCCCTCACCGAGATACCGCAATGCGGGCACCTCGCCGGTTCCGGGATGTTTCACGCTTCCCTGCTCGGTAAACAGCACCAGTTGTTCGCCGTCGAACTCGTGCTTGTCGTTGTTGTCGCGACGATTGTTCGAGAGGATCTTGTAGTCGATCCGGGCGAAGAAGTTCGTCCAGCCGTAGTAATCGTCCTGGGTCCAGCGGTCGAACGGATGGTTGTGGCACTTCGCGCACTGCAACCGGATTCCCAGAAACAACTGCGCCGTCGATTCGGCGCGAGACTCGGGATCGCGAAGAGCCCGATAAAAATTCGCGGGAGGAGTCGAGTAGGTACTCCCCCGTCCTCCGACAATCTCTCGCACAACTCGGTCGAACGGCACGTTGGTCGCGAACGCATTTCGCAGCCAGGCGTGAAACACGCGGACTCCCTTGCGGTCGAGTGTCTTTTCCTCGATCCGCAGGAGATCGCTCCATTTCAACGCCCAGTGATCGGCGAACTCGGGACGTTCGAGCAACCGGTCGATCAGACGTTCCCGCTTGTCGGTCGATTCGTCCTCGACAAACAACTTCGCCTCATCGGCGGTCGGCGGAATCCCCAACAGATCCAGAAAAATCCGCCGCACAAAAACGGCATCGTCGCAGACGGGCGACGGATTGATCCGCAGCCGCTTCAGTTTCGCCAAGACCTGCTCGTCGATGAAATTGGACGGTTCCGGACCGGACCACACGAATTCTTCCCGGCGCGGAATCATGATCAGCCGGATCGGAACTTTTCGTTCGAGATACCGGACGATGATCGTCGTTTCACCGAATTCGATCCGGCGGACCTCGCCGTCCGCAGAGATGTTCACGATCGGCATCGCCGGTTCGAAGACCGCCAGCCGGGTCACGTCGCGTTCGGTGCCGTCGGAAAAAGTTGCGGTTGCCTTGATCTGAAATGTCTCGTCCGGTTCCCGCAGCAAGACTTCGCGCGGCTCGACGTTCAAGCCGGTCAACGTCGTTTCCACTTCACTTGGTCCGGGCGAACCGGCGGCGATCCAGTCGCGGAGAATTCGAAACTCGGGATCCGACGGTTCGAAGCGGCGTCCTCCCTGATGCGGAACCGACATCGTCGGTTTGAGAAGCAGCAGGCTCTCCGCGGGATCGATCGGATTCACGCGGCGATTTCCCAGATTCCGGGTCAGCGTCAGGTAATCGCCCGCCGGATCGTCTCCCCGCAGGGAAAGTTTCAATCCTCCCTTCCCCGATTTGTTCCCGTGACAGGTCCCGGCGTTACAGCCGGCCTTGGAAAGCACAGCCATCACATCGTTACGAAACGAGACCGCAACAGGCTCTCCCGCGAACACGGAATCCGTCAGGAAGACACAACTGATCGAAAGAATTCCCGCCCAAACACACTTCATCACACAAGCTTCCTCAATAACCGTCTCACATAAACACACACAAATATCATCCTTTCATTCTCCAAACTCTGAGGATGGTTGTCGAGGGCCCAATGATCGGTCTCCCCAGCGATTTTCGCGTATTTCGCGTCTTTCGTGGACTTTGTTGCATAACACGGGGGGCTCGAACGCGAATGTGCGTCGTTGTAAACACCGGTCAGTCGTTGAGCGGGAGCAGCTTGATGTTCTTGAACCAGATATCCGCACCATGATCCTGTAGGCCGATGTAGCCGCTGCGGGGATGATCCTTGTCTCTGCGAACAGGGCAGGAGTCGCTCTCGAGAGCTTCGCGGCTGAAATTCTGATCGCTCGAGCTGCATAACGCGAGCGAATTTTTCGGGAATTTTTCGGAGAAACGGTACGTGAGCTTTGCGAGATCTGCACGGGAAGTTAAGGTAAAAAATGAACGAGCAGGTCGATCCGAGTGACCTCTCCCACACCCGAAAATCAACATCCATCTCGAAAAGGGTTTCTGATGCCTCAAGCCAGCGCACGACATATTCTCGTTCCCAGCGAGGAAGATTGCCAGGATTTAAAACAGCAGATCGAAGCGGGTGCCGACTTCGCCGAAGTCGCAAAAGAACACTCGAAATGTCCTTCGGGCAGCAAGGGGGGCGATCTGGGGACGTTTCGTCAGGGACAGATGGTCCCGGAATTCGATCAGGCGGTGTTTGGAGGTCAGGTGGGCGAACTGCAAGGCCCGATCAAGACGCAGTTCGGCTTTCATCTGCTGGAAGTGACCAGCCGGACGGAATGAAACTTTCTCCGGAACTTCCACCAAACCGGAGCATAAAAAAACTCTCCTCGAAGCGGCATTGCGAGGAGAGTTTTGAATGGTTGCGTCAGACGGTGCTTACTTGTGGAAGAAGCAGTCCGGGCCTTTGAGCGTATAGTAGGGATACATCGTCATCCCGGCGGGAGTCGGAGAGGGCGACGGGTACACCAGGTTCTCGGGTACGTTGTATCTGAACGAGAAGTGATGAGTCGGACCCCATCCCCAGTAGGGAGT
Organism: Planctomycetaceae bacterium; assembly: GCA_035513495.1. Taxonomy (GTDB): domain Bacteria; phylum Planctomycetota; class Planctomycetia; order Planctomycetales; family Planctomycetaceae; genus DATKCB01. The sequence goes on from DATKCB010000039.1 coordinate 4,394, forward strand.
TCCGTCGGCATACACCCAAGCACTGCCGTTCCAGGTCGGCAGCTCGCCATTTTTGTAGCAGTGCATGTACTCATCTTGCGGAAGTTCCGATTCAACGCGCCTTCTGACCGCACGAGCCACGCGGGTATTGTACGGGAACGGATGTTCTTCGGGCGGAACCCCGTAATACGTTTCTCCACTCACAACGGGCGCCTCGGCAACCGTGGCGCTTGCGTCATTGGAAGCGGTATTTGCAGGTGACTGACCTCGAATCAGGCTTTGATTCGCACATCCGGCCAGCAGCGACATCAGCAGACAGGCCGTCAGTCCGGAGGCCACGCGGGTGATCATCATTACTTACTCCCTGTGTTCGGGATAATCGAGTCTCATGGAAAACAGCATTTCAGCGGGGATGCTGAAGGTATTATCGGCAATCAGATGGAAAAATAGTAAAAATCCCTGCCGAAGACACATTCGAAACCGCAACAACAACCCATCGACCTTGCAGAACCACCGTAATCCATATAAATTAACACCTCAGAAAGTCGAGTTCGACCGAACAGATGCTGTAATTCACTTTCATTAAATGACTTACGTCTGCATCTTCTTGCAGGAGGCTTGGGTTTGTACGTCGCTGCCACGACTCGCGCATTTTCCGATCTGTCGTTTGGGGAATCTCTCCAGCAAATCGAGGACCTCGAGTTCGATCGATTTGAGCTGTGCCTCAACGAGCAGGGTTCGGAGTGGACCTTCTCAGACGTGGCCGAGCGGCCCGACGAACACGTGCAGCATCTGAAAGAGTTGACGCGGTTGACTCCGGTGGCGATTGACATCGCAGGGGACGTCGACCGGGTTCAGTTTCAGAGCGTTTGCCGCTTCGCGAAGCTGAGCAAGATTACGCAATTGACCATTCCCGCATCGTCGACCGGTGCTCCCTACAATACCGAGATCGACCGGCTGAAAGATCTGGTGGCGATCGCGAATCAGGAGAGCGTGCTCGTCTCCCTCAAGACCCAATCGGGCACGCTCACGGAAGACCCGCATACCGCGGCCGAACTCTGTCAGAGCGTGAAGGGGCTGCGGCTGACTCTCGATCCGAGCTATTACATGCGGGGAAACGCTCAAACATCGGAGTACGACATCCTGCTTCCGCACGTGAGCCATACCCATCTGCGCGACTCGACTCCCACCGAAGTGCAGGTGATGACGGGACTGGGGGAGATCGATTACAACCGCCTGATCTCGCAACTGAATAAGCTCGGTTACCGGCGCGCTCTCAGCGTCGATCTCCTGCCGGAACTGACCGACAAGGAAACCCGGGGTCTCGAATTCCGCAAGCTGCGGCTGCTGCTCGAATCGCTGTTGTAACAGCCGAACTCGGGGCATAAAAAAAGGAGGGCCGAAGCCCTCCTCTGGAGTAGACACACAGCAGACACCAGATTCTTAGTCCGGTCTGGATTCCAGCAACTGATTGTAATCCTTGGTCCCGCGACTCGTCAGCAGTCGGCCCCAGACACGGTCGTCGATTTGTTCATTGAGCGTAATGCTTGAGCCATCCAAAAACCCGACGATGACCGACCCGCCAGGGTGATTGCTCGAAGGACGCGGAGCTTGGCCGACACCGGCATCAGCCATCTGGTTGATCCGGCCGTTCTTCAGATTAATGTTAGGTGCGAGAGTCCATGGCCCCTGGAACTGGAGAGTCCAACCGCCTCTTGTAGCGCTAGGTAGATACCAGTCACTCGGAGATGTAGGAGGCGTACTTCCCTGATTCGTCGAGGAATCAAACGTATTCCCGACAGGAATGCCGATCGAGGTGAAACGGATATCGGGAGACGCCCAGTTATCCGATTTGGTGTTCTCGGCAAACGAAACGGTGTTGGAAGTACCGTCGGCAGACGAGATCGCATCGATTGTGGACGGCACGTCAAGCCGATGCACGAAAGCTCCCGTGGCACGACCTTGAGCCGTGTTGTTGATGTC
>DATKCB010000040.1:0-3692 GCA_035513495.1 Planctomycetaceae bacterium
AGAAAGAAACTTGCCGACAGCATCAAAAACGCGGAGAGATATCGCATCGGAGGCATCCGGAGTCAATCGGGACGGGAGATTCGGTAAGTTTGCCAGGTCATTAAAATCAGGCTTCCGACGGAACAGACACCCATAAACCACCAGTTGGCCGGCAGTAGCTGGTAGTCGCGGAAACCTTCCAGTCGAATCACAGTGAACGCGGCGGCGATCGGATTGATCGTCAACACGTTTTCCACAAAATCGTGTCCGAACGGAGCATCCCGCCCCAGCCAGACTAACAGCGGCAGACCGCAGACCAGCAGCAGAGAACTGTATCCGGCAATCGTCGCGGAAACCGTTCGTCGAAACAGACACGAGACCGCCGCACTCAACAGCAGGCAGAAGATCGCGGTCAAGACGAGACACAGCACCACGCGTTCGACTTGAGGCCGTTGCCCGGGTTCGATGAAGACCATCACCAGATAACCGGGCAGCGTCGCACACATCACGAGCGCGAGCGTCAGAATGACGGACAACAGCTTGCCCCAGACGATTCTCCAGACAGGCATCGAAGTCGACTGGAGCAGCACCCAGCCGCCGGTCTCGCGTTCGGTGGAGATCAGTCCGGCCGTCAGGCTGGGCGTAATCAGAACCAGCAGCGAGACCTGCATCAGGACCATGATGCCTCCGATCGTCGGGACGTCCCAACTGATGGTCTGCGACGTCGTCAGAATCGACAACGCCAGCGACAGCAGCGCGCAAACGGAGATCAGCCGCAGCAGCCAGTGCAATCGCCCGAAGCGGCGACAGCGGAACTCCTTGATCATCACCGGATTCACAAACCAGCGGATCAGCTTCGAACGCCGCCGGGGATCGACCAGAAACATTGCGGAACGAGCCACTCGGACACCCAGATGCTGATCGTCGACCATCACGCCGGCCGATCGCGATTGGTCGAACAGTTTGTGATTCAATCTCAAAATTGTCCAGACGCAGGCGATCGCAGAGATCGCAATCGAGAGTCCCGTAAACCGCAGCGAGACGTCGATTCTGCTCACCACTCCCCGGGCACCGAAGTCACCTTTTCCCAGAGAATCCATCAAGGCCGCAACGGGAGACAGACAACGCAGCCACTCGACCACTTCGCCTTTGATCCCTCCCGATCCCACAAAGAAGTAATGCGGAATCAGCAGCAGAAACGACAATCCCAGGACTGCGGCATAGGTCCAGCGAATTGCCGCATCGAGCGAATTGGAAAAACTGCTGATCAGCAAACCGAGCGTCGTACATAAAAACCCGGTCAGGATCAGAATTCCGAATACGCGACCGAGATCGTACGTCAGCGACAGGCCGCCCACGGTATAACACGCGATCGCCGCGGGGAGACTCAGTACCAGAAACAGCAACACAACGGCGACGCCGGCCGCGAGTTTTCCGAAATAGATTCGCGCCGGCCCCAGCGGAGAGTTCAAAAGAAGTTCCAGCGTACCGCGCAATTTTTCGCGGACGATCGAAGTGGCGGGGAAAACCGGATAAAAAAGCAGCATGCCGATGAGCAGTCCGCCGGTAAACAATTGAAACAGTTCCCGCGAGCGAATCCCTCCCTCCGAGACTCTCGCATCGGTCGGCCAACGCAATGCGACCAGAAGCCCCAGCACGATCGTCAGCCCGCAGAGAGTGGCCACGGTGCGTCGCTCGCGGAGGACTCCCGCCAACTCGCGCTGCAAGACCGGATTTTCCATGTTACTTGACCTCCGCCGGGACATGGGCGACCGAGGTGTCGTCGTCGGAAGCCTTCGCGAACGACATGTAGGCTTCTTCGAGATCGGATTGAAGCTCGCGAAACTGGGACATTTTGACGTCGTGTTGGACGAGTCGCGTGAGCAGGTCGGCCAGTTCCGACTCGGTCAGAGAAGTACGAAATCGGACCACCAGCTCCGTCTCGACCGCCGTGACTTCGGAATCCTCGTCGAGGAGGTCTCGCAGGATTTTCGCCGTCCGCGTTACATGTTCGGGGTTCAGCAGATGAACTTCGATCGTGCGACGCTGGCTGACTTGTCGGCTGATCTCGGCGACGGTCCCGCAGGCTCTCAGCTTTCCGTGGATCAGTATCGCAATTCGATGACAGATGCGTGAGAGCTCCGGCAGGATGTGACTGGTCACGAGGAGCGTCTTGCCGGAATCTGCGAGATTGAGCAGCAGATCGCGCATCTCGATCCGAGCTTGCGGATCGAGTCCGTTGGCCGGTTCGTCGAGAATCAGGACCTGGGGATCGTGCAACAAAGTCCGCGCGATCGCGAGCCGCTGGCTCATTCCGTGACTCAGCGCATCGACGTACATGTCGCGCATGTAAGTGGTGCCGGTCAGTTCCATCACCGCTTCGATTCGCCGGATTCGATCTCGGCGGCGAATCCCGAAGGCCGCGCCGAAAAAATCGAGGTACTCCAGCACCCGCATATTGTTATAAGCCCCGAACCGATCGGGCATGTAACCAACATTCTTTTTGATTTTCTTCGCCTCGGTGACGCAGTTCACGCCGGAGATGAACGCGGTTCCCCGAGTGGGACGGGACAAGCCGACCAGAATCTTGATCGTTGTCGTTTTGCCGGCTCCGTTCGGTCCGATCAAGCCGAGAATCTGTCCGGCGGGGACCGTCAGATCGAGCGAGTCGAGCGCGACTGTTTCCTTGTACTCTTTGCGCAGCCCCTCGATGACGATCGCATTCGGAGGAGATGAAACAGGCGGCTTCACGGAAGGTGTTGTCACGGTAGGTTCGTTCTGAATGAGATTCGTTGCGATTGTGTTTATGGCGAACCGGGGACAGGTCCGCTGACGGCCTTGAGTGTCACTTTGAGGGATTCGATCTGCCACGGGGAGGGCAGGGTGTCGGGTTCGAGTTTCTGTTCTGCGCTCGGGACACCGCCGGAGACAAACAACAGGAACTGGCCCGACTCGCTCAACGCTCCAGAGGGTAAATCGTTAACTTCGATCGACAGCGTATTCACGGGATTCGACCAGTGTCGGAATTCGACTCGGGAACTGCCGTTCCATCCGGCGAGGTCCATCTTTCCCACAGGTCCCGTGACCGAGATTTCGATCTGCGCCGAATGTGGCTCGACGGGCAGCAGACTCGGCGGGATCTGAAATGCAAACCAGGATTTCGATTCGTACTTCTTCTCGACCCATTCCTGCTTACGATAATCGTACAATCCTCCCGGAGACCAGCGATCGGGACCGATGATTTCCCGAAAGGGGAGCAGCGGAGCCGGAATCGACATCAGCCGGCCCGCCGCAGGACGCCTCAGCTCCACCGGCACTGCGGTCAAAGACATCCCCTGCCGCTGAAATCCCTCGGGAAATCGAAATCCGGTATCCCAGGGTTCGCCCCAGAACAGGAGGCAAGGCCTCGCTGCATTCCAGAGATTCGAGGGCTGGTGCAGTAATTCGGAGAGAATCAGACTCCTTCGTTTCTGCTCGTCGTTCATCAGGTTCACAGAAAGATATTGATTCGCGCTCATCACGCTCGCGGTACTCGCCACGAAAGCGCGATCCTCATTCACCGTCACACCCATCCGCCCCGAGGAGGTTGCAAGAATCGCATCTTCGGTGGAAATCCCGTCCGGAAGTGTGAGTTCCCCGACGAGACCTTGTTCGTCGAGTGTCGCGATCGCCGAAATTCTGCCCACCGAGCCCGATTGCAGAAACGTGGCTTT
>DATKCB010000041.1:0-4119 GCA_035513495.1 Planctomycetaceae bacterium
TTGGAACCTGTGACGATCTTGATCGTGGCTCCTTCCTGGGTGGCATCGAGCGCGTTCAAAATCAGATTCAAAAAGACCTGCACCAGTTGATCCCTGACGATCCGCAGTTGCGGCAGCGATTTGTCGTATTCTGTGACGATCTGCTTGCCTTTTTTCCGTTTGTAGTACTTGGCGATATTGAGCGCGGAGTCGATCATCTCGTGAACGTCACACAGAGTCTTTTCGGTATTCGCGGGACGGCTGAAGTCGAGCAGTTCGCGAAGCGTCGATTGGATGCGGCGGAGCTGATCGTCGACGAGATGCAATTGTTCGCGGGTGTAGTCGTCGATCTGTTTGCGGTTGAGCATCTGGACCAGCGAGCTGATCGCCGCCAGCGGATTTCCCACTTCGTGAGCGATTCCCGCCGCGAGCAGTCCGAACGCCGCCTGTTTTTCCTGCTGAACCAGCATCGCCTGGGATTCCTGCAGTTCGAGAGTTCGTTCGGTGATCCGTTCTTCGAGATGAGTCTGATTTTCCTTGAGTTCGTCGTTCAGTTCGCTCAGTCGGCGCGTTGCCAGGTTGACCAGGCTCGCCAGTTCGGTACTCGCCCAAGTCACCCAGATCATGAAGATTTGGGTGAGAAAAAACGAGGTCAAGTCGGTTCGTTCGAGCGGCAGTCCCGCGAACACGAGCGCCGTGTAACTGATGGCGTGCAGCGAAAATGTGGTGTAGGTGATCCAGGGAGAGTGCCGCATCGCGCAGACGAGCAACGACAAAAAGTAATAAAAGCGGAACGGACTGTGAACGCTGTCGTCGAAGTAACACAGAAAACCGATAAAAATCGCCTCCATCGAAGAGACGAGCAGCGGCCACTCTTTCAGAAAGACCCGTCCACGCACGCTCCACCAGGAATCGAGCAGGGCGTAGACCGCCCCGAGTGTGAGGATCCCGTTGAGCACCGGCTGGTTGGTCTCGCGTCCCACGAAATTGACCAGCACGTATCCCACGAACAGCCCGAACCAGCGGATGCGGACCGTGATCGATTCGGCGGCCAACTCCCACCGCAGGGGATCGGAGCTGGTGATTTTTTCGTGAGGAGAGTTCAATGGACCAGGCTGGATTGAGAACTGTGCGGGACCGGCGTCATTATAAACGACCTCCGGCCGGGAAACAGCCAATACGAGGTAAGAGTCGAGGCGGAGTACAAAAACACTCGTCGAGACTCGCGTGTCTTGACGTCGCTCGGATGGTTTCTCATTCTTCACGAAACGTTCTCGCAAACACTCCTTTCGCCCGTTCATGTTCGAAGGATCTCATGCCGCTGATTCTCGAGGGAATTGTCACGACATTAGCCGAAGACGGCTCGCTGAACATCTCTCCGATGGGTCCGATCGTCGAAGCGGAGAACGATTTGTCGCGGCTGACCCTGCGCCCTTTTCAAACCTCGCGGACGTATCGGAACCTCAAACGAACCGGAGTCGGCGTGTTCCACGTCGTGGACGATGTCTTGTTGCTGGCGCGAGCGGCGATCGACGAGTGGGATAAAGCTCCAGAAACGTTCCCTGCCGAACGGATCGAAGGTCACGTACTCTCGGACGCGTGCCGCTGGTACGAGTTCGAAGTGACCATCCTCGACGACGCCGGCGAGCGGACAACCATCGAAGTTCGCACGGTTCATACGGGACGATTGCGTGATTATTTCGGCCTGAATCGGGCCAAGCACGCTGTCCTCGAACTGGCGATCCACTGCACGCGACTGTTTTTGATGTCGAAAGAAGACGTTGCCTCCGAGCGAGACCGCTTGCGAATTGCGGTCGATAAGACGGCCGGGAAATCCGAACGAGATGCGTTTGATTTGCTGTGCGATTACATCGACCGGTATTATTCAAGCCCCATTTGATTGATTCTTCCCCCATTTGATTGTTGCTTCTCTGTGAATGGAACTCCCATGTCGACTCCTCAGTCCGTGACCGTCGAAACCGGCTCCCGACTGCACTTCGGTCCGCTCACCAACGGACTTTCGAGAGGACGGCTGTTTGGCGGGATCGGGATGATGATCGACGCTCCGCGTGTGTCACTGAAAGTTCGCCGAGCCGGGCGGGACGGCATCGATTGTCCTTTGCAACACGCAGAAAAAGTCAGACGGGTGCTCCAGCGGGTTCGAGTCAGTTACGACAAGCTCGGTCCGATCGAGTTGAAAGTCGAAGCGGAGACCGAGTTGCATTCGGGGCTGGGAACGGGAACGCAATTGAGTGTGGCGATTGTTGAAGGGATGCTCCGACTGGCAGGAGAGATCTCAACTCCCACACGTCTGTTTGAGTTATCCGATCGGGGTAAACGTTCGGCTTTGGGAATTCACGGATTCGTCAGCGGAGGGTTTCTACTCGACGGAGGGAAGCGCGACCCCGGCTCGCTCGGCACCCTGCTCGCTCGTCTGGAGGTGCCCGAGGAGTGGAGAATATTGCTGATCACTCCGACCGATTGCTCCGGGCTTTCCGGCGAGGCAGAAGCTGCAGCGTTCCAAGATCTCCAGGCCATGCCCTTATCCACAACGAGCGAACTCAGTCGGCTGGTGCTGTTGGAAATCCTGCCCGCTCTGTCCGAAAAAGACTGTTCCGCATTTGCTTCGGCTCTGCACGAGTACGGAGCGCTCGTCGGCGATTACTTTTCGGAAATTCAGGGAGGCCGATACGCTCACCCCGCAATGCGCGAACTTGTTCCCTGGCTGCGCGAGCGAAACGTGGCGGGAACAGGTCAGACATCATGGGGACCGACCATGTTTGCGTTTTTTGAAAATGGCGCAGACGCGAGCGACATCGCCGAATCGATCGAAAGCGACCCGCGATGGGACGGCTGCACGATTCGAATCGCGCGGCCTCTCAATCGCGGTGCGAAGATTGAAATGACTTAACCGTGGGGTAGATTTGCAATCCTGCTCCACGTCACAAATATTAACCATGGAACGGAATAACTCATGCATTCTGCTCTCGTCTGCGGCATGTGCGGTCGATCGCACGACGTCGAAAAACCTCAGAATCTGTGTTCCGAGTGTGGAAAACCGTTACTCGCTCAGTACGATCTCGAAGCGCTCTCCAAAACGTTCACGCCCGCTGTCGTGCGTTCGCGGAGTCATCTCAAGAGCATGTGGAAATTCTGGGAGGTGCTTCCGGTGAACGATCATTCGGAAGCAATCTCTCTCGGAGAAGGAGATACTCCACTGTTTCGCTGCGAACGGCGCGGGCCGTTTGAGCCGTTCGAAAATCTGTTCGTGAAGGACGAATCGTTCAACCCGACCGGAAGTTTCAAGGCGCGGGGGATGTCTGCCGCTGTGACGCGGGCGGTCCAGCTCGGACTCGACACATTCGCGCTTCCCTCGGCCGGTAATGCGGCCGGGGCAGCCACGTACTACTCAGCCAAGGCGGGGAAAAAATGTTTTCTGTTCATGCCGGAGGACACGCCGCCCGCCAACATCATCGAATCGTACGTCGGCGGTGCGAACGTGCATCTCGTCAACGGACTGATCAGCGACTGCGGCAAACTGGTCAAACAGGGCTGCGCGCGGTTCGGCTGGTTCGATCTGTCGACGCTCAAGGAACCATTTCGGATCGAAGGGAAAAAGACGATGGGTTACGAACTCGCGTTCGACTTCGCCGATCTCGATGCCGCCGGACGATTGCAACTGCCCGATGTGATTCTGTATCCGACGGGGGGCGGGACCGGACTGATCGGGATGTGGAAAGCGTTTGACGAAATGCAGCGTCTCGGCTGGATCGGTTCGGAGCGCCCGCGAATGGTGGTCGTCCAGGCAGAAGGTTGCGCTCCGATCGTCAAAGCGTTTCAGGAAGGAGAAGAGCATGCCCCACTGTTTCCGAATGCTGCGACGGTCGCGTCGGGTCTTCGCGTCCCGGCGGCGATCGGCGACTTTCTGATGATGCGTGTCCTGCGGGAATCGCATGGAACGGCGCTGGCGGTCAGCGACGAGGAGCTGCTCGAGGGAGTCCGCGAGATTGCCGAGCAACAGGGCATTTTCGCTTGTCCTGAAGGAGGGGCTGTCTGGAAAGCCGCGCAGCGACTGCGGGACGAAGGCTGGATTCAGCCGTCCGAGCGAGTCGTCCTGTTCAATACGGGAACCGGGCTGAA